>NZ_AYXS01000010.1:0-144 GCF_000505765.1 Asaia sp. SF2.1
TATCGGTGCCTATATCACCTCGCCGCTGTGGCTGCTGTTCCTCATGTTCGGTATCCTGATCTCGCTTCAGGCCCATTTCGACCGGCCCGAATATTTCGGTGATACCAAAACGCTCTATCCGCACTGGCCGCAGGTCGATCCGGT
>NZ_AYXS01000010.1:216-7720 GCF_000505765.1 Asaia sp. SF2.1
ACAGGCCAAATACGTATTTATCGGCACGATGGCCGTTCTGCTCGCCCCCAAGGCGCTCGCGCTGATCGCCGCCCTGTTTGATCGGGCCATGCTGCGCAGCTGCGGTGGCTTTGTCCGCCTGGTAGCCTCCATCCTGCTGGAAACGCTCATCGGCGGTCTCATCGCGCCGATTGCGATGCTGATCCATACCTCAGGCGTCATTTCGATACTGCGCGGCCGCGACTCCGGCTGGAATGCCCAGAACCGCGATGACGGGCGCGTTTCCCTCAAGGAAGTGGCGCATGGCTACTGGATCTATACCGCCTATGGTCTGGTCATGGCCGCTGCGGCCTGGTCGGTCTCGTTCTCGCTCTTCCTGTGGATGACGCCGGTTCTGATTGGTCTGGCGCTGGCCATTCCTCTGGCCGCCATGACGGCAAGCCGTGATGTCGGTCTGTGGCTCAGAAGCTGGGGGCTCCTGCTCATCCCCGAAGAGACCAATCTGCCGCCCATCCTGAAGCTTGCCGCCGAGAACGATCTGCGTCGCACCCAGGCCGAAGCCATGCCGGATCGCCCCCCGGCCGAGGCCTTCGCTGCCCTGCGCAGCAATCCGGCCCTCGCTGCCGAGCATCGTCGCGCCCTGCCGGTCGCCCGCCAACCCGGTGCCGCTATCGACGCCAATCTGCTGGTCGGTCTGCTGAAACTGCGTGAAGCGGCTTCCGTGGACAGTGCTCTTGCGACATTGTCCCGGCAGGAGAAAGCCTCTGTCCTGTGCAGCGCCGAAGGTCTGGACCTTATTCTCGGCCTTCCTGCCTGAACACGGTTGATGGGAATAATGCCTGTTCCGGTGTTATTCCCACGGGGCCCTGCCCCGCACCCATGAAGGGATGAACCCCTCCAATCCCCGCACCACATTTGCCAAAGTCCCGGAAGATCCCTGCCTTCAGGCATGGTCTCGGGTAGCGCTCCATAACGGCAGACCACAAAAAAAGGCCAGCCTTGCGGCTGACCCCTTTTGTCGTTCGATCGTGGCAGGCGCTTACTTGAAATCCTGCCCGCGCTGACGGACCTGGGCGCAAAGCTGCGTGCGATGGCTCAGATCGAGGGTGGAAACATCAAAGGGAACGTTGGTGTTGCTCTGCAGCAGGCCCTGACCACCCAGCGAGTAGTACTGGTCGTTCTGCACATCGGGACGCTTGGCCAGCTTGCGGCCTACAACGCGGAGCGTGTTGCCGTGCACCAAGTGGTTACGCACACAATAGCTGGCGAGGCCAGCGAGATTGCCCGCCTTGGCCGCATCGAGCGAGGGCAGACCATAATTATCGAGAACGCCCGGCGTGCTGGCGGTCGCTACCGTGTTGCTCACGCCGCTGCCACCAACGGCCTGCATGACGTGACTGGCTGCATCCGGAGCGCCATCACGATGAACAGGAATGGACCCGGCAGGCATCACGGTGGACTGCGTTCCTGGTGCGACGGACGGCACGGGAGCCTGCTGCGCATGCGCAGAGGCGCCAGCGAAAGTAAGGCCAGCAACCGCGGTCAGACCGAGACAAAGACGAGACAACATGAAAGCGATCCTTTTTTTCTGCTCTTTTTCAGACCCGTCTCTTGCAAGCGGAGCCTGTTAAAACGCGCTTTCCCGAAAGTATATCGGGATGAAGGACGTGTGCTTTCCTAACATGTGAGGCGCCAAGTGGTTTATTCCCCTATCGAAACTTCGGCGCTCCATCATGGGGACGTTGAGGTGCGCCCCATTCTGCCGCACTCTGGTACAGGTTTTGTTTTTCCAGACTGAGGCCCTGCCATGATTCCTCCCTCGCCACGGCGCGTACCGCACACCATTACCCAGCTCGAACGGGTCAGGCAGGATGACTACGCCTGGATGAAGGACGAGAACTGGCAGAAAGTCCTGCGCGATCCGTCCCTGCTTCGCACGGATATCGCCGAGGCCCTGCGCGAGGAAAACAGCTACACCGAGCACTGCCTGGCCGATGTGGCACCAGAACGCGCCGCGCTGCTTCAGGAAATGATCGGCCGTATTCCTCCGGCAGAAGATTCCGTTCCCTGGCCCGATGGGACATGGCTCTATTTTTCCCGCTTCGCCAAGGATGCACAGCATCCGGTCTATCTGCGCCGCCCCCGGTCCGGCGGTGAGGATCAGGTCCTGCTCGATGTCGAGGCACTAGCCAAAAGCCACGCCTATTTCGCCCTGGCTGGCGTCCGTCATTCCGATGACCACCGGGTCTTCGTCTATGCCGCCGATACGCAGGGGTCAGAGGTCTATCGCCTGCACAGCATCGATACGACCACCGGTGATGCCTTTGCCCCTCCTGTCGAGAGTGCCGCAGGCAGCTTCGTGATCTCGCCCGACAGTGCCTGGCTGTTCTGGATCTACCGTGATGACCACGGACGGCCCTCGCGCGTCTATCGTCGTCCGCTGGCGGGCGGCGAAGATGTTCTTGTGTTCGATGAGCCCGATTCAGGCTTTTTCCTGAGTCTGTCGGTCACAGCGTCACGCCAATGGATTCTGATCGAACGTGGCGATCATGACACGAACGAGACGCTGCTGATCCCTGCCAGCGACCCGACACAGGCACCCCGCATCGCCTCACCCCTCAAGCGGGGCGAGCGTTATACCCTCACGCACTGGAATGACCGCTTCATCATTCTCACCAATGCGGAAGGGGCAGTCGATTTCCAGTTCATGCAGGCGCCGGACCAGTCGCCATCGAGAGAGAACTGGACGCCTTTCCTCGCGCATGAGCCGGGGCGCTTCCTGCTGGGTGCTGCAGCGTGCCGGGACTATCTCGCCTGGGCGGAACGGGTAAACGGCAATATCGAGATTCATGTCGTGTCAGAGAGCGCTGCGGGGGACCGCGCCGGGAACGACACCGATCACGGCGCTATCCGAACGCGGGTCCGCACGATCGGCATGAAGGAGCCCGCTTTCGACCTCACCCTGCTGGGCTTTCTCGAATATGACGACAGCATCCTGCGCTATATCTACGAATCACCGACCACGCCCGCGCACTGGTACGATCTCGATATGCGCACAGGCGAGCAAAGCCTGAAGAAAATTCGTGAAATCCCCTCCGGTCATGATCCGTCCCTTTACGAGACCCATCGCCTGTTCGCCATCGCCTCTGATGGCGCAGAGGTACCCGTCACCGTTCTCAAGCGTCGGGACACCCCATGCGACGGAACAGCTCCCCTCCTGCTCTACGGGTACGGGTCTTACGGTATCTCGATGGAATCCGGGTTCAGCACTTCGGTGTTCAGCCTAGTCGATCGCGGCTGGGTCTATGCCGTTGCGCATATCCGTGGCGGCTCGGAAAAGGGCTGGAACTGGTTTCTTGAGGGTCGCGGCAAACACAAACCCAACAGCTTTACCGATTTCGTGGCCTGCGCCCGTCATCTGGTCGGGCAGGGCTACGGACAGGCCGGGCGTATCGTGGCGCATGGCGGTTCTGCGGGCGGGTTGCTCATGGGGGCGGTCGCCAATCTTGCCCCGGAGCTGTTCGCCGGCGTTGCCGCCCAGGTACCGTTTGTCGATGTGCTGAACACGATGTCAGATGACACCCTCCCCCTTACCCCGCCGGAATGGCCCGAATGGGGGAACCCGCTGGAAGACCGTGACGCGTATGATCTGATTGCCAGCTATTCGCCCTATGACAATATCCGACCCGTGGCCTATCCCCCGGTTCTGGCGATGGGAGGGTTGTCAGACCCGCGTGTGACCTATTGGGAACCGGCCAAATGGATCGCGAAACTCCGCGAAGTTGCCACAGGCGGGCCCTTCCTGTGCCGTATCAACATGGATGCCGGGCACGGGGGCTCATCGGGTCGGTTCAAACGGCTGGAAGAAGTGGCCTATGTCTATGGCTTCGCACTCTGGGCCATGGCCCGTCGCCCGCTGCCGGATCAGACTCCCTGATCCGGAACCCGGCCCCCTTCATACGGGGCCGGAACCATAATCAGTCGTCGCTATCGGCCTGGGGGCGTGGCCTTATGGCGGCACACATGGCCGGGAGCTTGGGATCGGCCTCACCCTTGGTGCGGCACAACGTCCGGGCATCCGTGCCGCAAACCTCGATCGTCTCCTCAAAATCGGATTCGAGCACATCGCGCGCTACAGCCGCATCCTGGTTGTTGCTGTCCGAGTCCTGGTTCGCCACGATCTTCTGCGTCTTGTGCAGCTCCTTGAGCGCCTCCACACAGCTGTCGCTGGCCGAGTCCGGGTCGGTCTGGAGAACGGCCAGAATCCGGTTGAGCACGGAGGCAGGATCGTTCTTGGGCTTGGGCGCAGCCTGCGCCGAGAGGGGCAGACCCAACATGAGGGCGGCTAGAACAGGCAGAGCTTTCTTCATGGAATCAAGATAATTGGGTTTTCATCCTTTGAAAACGCCCAAAATAAAGGGTTTCATGGGGTTGAGGCTCAGTCGGGAGTTGACTCTGACCGGAGCCATGAGTATTCCGACCACCTCTCGCGGGCGCGACGCCCGTTCGTCTTGCATGGCCCGGGAAGCAAATTATCATGAAGATTCGTAACAGCCTCAAATCTGCCAAGCTCCGCGACAAGGACTGCCGCGTCGTTCGCCGTCGTGGCCGCGTCTATGTCATCAACAAGAAGAACCCGCGCATGAAGGCTCGCCAGGGCTAATTCCCTGCTGATGCCGAAACGGAGCTTTCGCCCCGTTTTAATGCGTTACACGGCCCTTCGCGGGGCCGTCGTCAGGCCGTGTCTGCTCTTGGGCAGCACGGCTTTTGTCGTTCTGGCCCTCTCCCCGGCCAGGGGATCGCCTGACGGCCACCCAGCGCCCGGCCACAAACCCGGCCTGCACAGGGCTGCCACATCTCCGGCAATCCCTGACAAGACGAGCACGAGCGGCGCAGACAAAGAGCCAAACGGGTCTGTAGGCACGCCCCCCGCGATGCGAGATAGCGGCAAGCCGAATTCTGCCAAGCCTTCTCCCGGTGCCAAGCCCCCCAACGCGCCAAAGCCTGACCCCCTTCAGGAGACGAACAAGGCCCTGCGTATGGCGCATACGCCCGCAGAAGCCCGCGCTCTGGAACGACGCGCCGAGACGCTGCGCCAGAAGAACCTCTCTGCCAGCACGCGCCTGTTGCTGGAAAATGCGGATTCGAGCCTCAAGGCCCATGATTATCGCAAGGCCGAGGCGGCACTCGACAACGCCCTTGTGCTTCAGCCTGACAAGCCATTCATCCGGCGCGGCCGGGCGCGGGTGCGCTATGCGGCGGGCGATTTCGAAGGGGCGATCAGCGATCTGGGCGTTGCCTTGCAGAAAGACCCTGACGACCCGCTTTCATGGCAGTTGCTTTCGCAGGTCGAGGAGGAACGCCACGATCTCAAGGCGGCCCTGCAGGCGGCCCGACAGCTTCTCGTGGTCGATCCGCTGGCCAGCGGCGGTGCCAAACGTGTGAAGGCGCTGCAGGCCCAACTGGATGGACGCGCCATTTAAAGCGCGTCACGATCTCAACTCTGCCTTGATTATGCAGTTTGATGAGATGTCGAAGTCAAAGGAGAACATCATGTTCAAGAAGAACAAGGCTCAGGTTACCGAACTGACGGCCCCCGAGGCCCAGAAAAAGGGCTGCTGCATCAGCAAGATGTGCGGCTCGGCCAAGCCGCAGACCAAGGAAGCCATCCTGGGTGGCCTGACCTTTCTCAGCATGTTCGGCCCCAAGAAGCTGCGTCCCCATCTGCAGCACCTTCTCGCCGTGATCGCTATCGTGACCTTCGTCGTCAAGGCCATCAAGCCCAAGCGCGAAGACAAGTCCGCCTGATTTTTACTCCCTTCCTTGCCCTCGCCCGGGGATGACAAGGCTCTTCACCGGGCGAGGGCGATACAGGGGGTGCCCGGCCCCAGCAGGGCGCTGCCCTGCACCCGTGAAGGGGCACACCCCTTCAACCCCCGCTTCGAAGTAAGCAGGTTTCCAAAGGACAATTGTCCTTTGGCGGGGTTCGGGGCAGCGCCCCAATGCCAATAAGTCCGGCGAAACGCTTCCTTTCTAGAGAAACGAAATCGGGTCGATATCGATATCGATGCGCTCATGGCTCGTCAGTTTCACGCCGTCGAGCCATGCCCGCAGGATGGGCTGAACCGCCACATTGCGTCGGGTACGCAGCAGGAGGCGACGCCGATGGCGACCCCGAAGAATAGCGAGAGGGGCCGGTGCAGGGCCAAGCACCTGGATACCGGCGCCTTCCGGGGCACGTGCGCCCAGCAGATTGGCAACCTTATCGGCGGCCTCGGCTGAATCCGCACTGACTATGACCGCAGCCAGACGCCCGTAGGGAGGCCAGAAACCGGGCTTTCGCTGCGCCGATTCCTGCTCCATGAACGCCAGATAATCATTCGAGACGAGCGCCTTCATAACGGGATGGTCCCCCAGATAGCTCTGAAGCAGAACCGTCCCGGGCTTTTCCGCACGACCAGCGCGACCCGCCACCTGATGCAGAAGCTGGACCGTGCGCTCGGCGGCACGCAGGTCGCCACCGCCAAGACCGAGATCGGCATCAACCACACCCACAAGAGTGAGGTCAGGGAAATGCCAGCCCTTGGCAACAATCTGGGTACCGATCACAAGGTCGATCTCGCGATCGCTGATGCGCCTGACTGCGTCGGCCGTCGCTGAGGGCGAGCCCAGCGTATCGGAGGCCATGACCAGAATACGCGCATCGGGAAAATGCAGCCGCGCTTCCTCATGCACGCGCTCGATACCCGGCCCGACGGCCACGAGGCTGGATTCGGCAGCGCAGGACGGGCAGGTATCGGGCAGGGGCTCATGATGCCCGCAATGATGGCAGGTCAGGATCTGCCGGGCCCGATGCTCGACCAGCCAGGCCGAGCAATTGGGGCACTCCATACGATGACCGCAGGCACGGCACAGGGTGAGGGGCGCATAGCCACGACGGTTGAGGAACAGCATGGCCTGTTCCTCATGCGCAAAGGTCGCGCTGATGGCGTCTGTCAGGGCAGGCGACAGAAACTGGCCGCGCTCGGGCGGCGCCCGGCGCATATCGACAAGGCGCACATCGGGCAACGTGGCGTTGCCGTGGCGGCTATGCAGCACCACGTGCTGGTAGCGCCCGTGCTCCACATTGGTGAGCGTCTCAAGGCTGGGCGTGGCAGAAACAAGAATGGCCGGCACATCTGACAGGCGCGCCCGGACAATGGCCATATCGCGCCCGTGATAGGTTACTCCCTCTTCCTGCTTGAAGGCTGTCTCATGCTCCTCATCCACCACGATCAGACCAAGATCGGGGAAGGGCAGAAACAGGGCCGATCGTGCGCCCACCACAACCGGGGCCTGACCTTTGGCAATGGCATGCCATGTCTCGCGACGTTTCTTGCCGCCCAGTTCGGAATGCCAGAGCGCAGGCTGCACACCAAAGCGTCTGGCAAAGCGATCTGTCCACTGCGTGGAAAGCGCAATTTCGGGCAGAAGCACGAGACATTGCCGGCTGTCCGCAAGGCAGGCGGCAATGGCCTCGAAATAG
>NZ_AYXS01000010.1:7769-12885 GCF_000505765.1 Asaia sp. SF2.1
CGGCACTGGCCAGTACATGCGCGGCGGCCTGCTGTTCGTCTGAAAGATGGGGAGGATGAAAAGCAGGATCCGGCGTGGCAAATAGCGGTGCCGAAACCAGAGGGACCTCCTGCAGCAATCCGGCTGCCGCCAGCCCCCGCAGGACAGATGACGAGACGCCGGTCTTTTCCGTCAGGCTTGCCGTGGAGAGGGGAACCTCACTGACGGCCTCCAGCACCGACTGGCGCGCCTGCGTCATGCGCAACCCTGCCGGGTCAGCCTGCCCTCTGACCCAACCGAGTTGAACCTTTGTGGGCATGGTGTGACGGGCGCGAATGGCCATGGCAAGCACAAGGCCGGGCGGCGTCAGGGTATAAGCGGCCAGCCAGTCGATAAACCGCCTGAGATCACCCGGTATGGCAGGCATATCGAGCCGCCCCAGCACCGGCTTGAGGCGTGTGAGCGCAATAGGGCGTGCAGCGGCGGGTGCAAAATCGGCGGGAACGTCGCTTTGCGTGTCCCACACGCAGCCGGTCTCCTGACGTCGCCCGAGCGGCACACTAACCAGATCACCCGGTGCAACTGTGCCTTCAGGCGCAAGATAATCAAGGGCTGTGGGAAAAGGCAGCGGCAGCAGAACGCTGATGCGCACAGCTCTCTCGCCATCTGCCGTCAGCTTCACTAAGCTCGGTTCTGTCATGCTGCCCAAGCGCCCCCTTCTGCCCTGCCCTCTTAGCCGAGACGAGGTCCGCCGTCATGCTGATGCATGAATGTCTCGATTCATGGCTCGACTGGCTGACCCATGAAAAGCGGGCGCGCCCCAACACTGTTCTGGCCTATCGCAACGATGTCGCAACCGCTCTGGCATTTCTGGGCGAGCATCTGGGGCAGGAGCCCGATCTCTCCGCCTTTGCCTCCTTGCGCACGAGCGATTTCAGGGCATGGCTGGCCTATGACACGAACCGAGCCGAGAGTGGAAAAGGCACGCCCGATGGTCGTGCCCGCTCCCGCGCCCGAAGGGTCTCGGCATTACGGTCATTCTATCACTATCTCCATATCAGGCACGGGGTCAGCGCCAGCGCCCTGCGCCAGCTCAAGGCACCAAAGACACGCAAGCGTCTGCCGCGCCCGCTCTCGCGCGACATGGCACGCAGTGCGGCCTCCGATATTGCGGCCCTTGAGCAGCACCCGCTTTGCGCCGCGCGCGACGAAGCCCTGTTCACCCTGCTTTATGGCGCGGGCCTGCGTATCGGCGAAGCATTGGCGCTCGATCTGCGTGACTGCGACCGCGCTGCGGAGTCCGGGTTGCGCGTTACCGGCAAGGGCGGCCGGGAGCGACTTGTGCCGCTTCTGCCAAATGTCCTCAAGGCACTGGCCCGGTGGCGCAGCCAGCACCCCTGCCCGGCCCCGGAGGCGCCGCTCTTCGTGGGGTTACGCGGCAAGCGTCTGCAACCCGCCGTGGCGCGCCGTGTCATGCAGGTCTGGCGCGAGCAGAGCGGTCTGGACAACAGCGCCACCCCTCATGCACTGCGTCACTCCTTCGCCACCCATCTGCTGGAGGGCGGTGCGGATCTGCGCGCCATCCAGGAACTCCTGGGTCACGCCAGCCTTTCTACGACGCAGGCCTATACGCTGGCCGATGAACGCCACCTCCTTGCCGTCTGGCAGGCCCATCCACGCGCAAGGAAATAACAAGAATGATGCGCCCTGTTGCCTTTCTCCTCGCCATCATGCTGGCGGGCTCAGGCCTGTCTCGTGCCCATGCCGGCCCCTGCACGCCCGAACGTATTGCCGACATCCCGCTTCATAATGACGGGCTGTTCCTGAATGCCCCTGTTGTGCTCGATGGACGTCAGGCGCGATTCATTGTCGATACGGGTTCTGAAGGCAGCCTGATCACACCAGAGGCCGCCTCGGCTCTCAAGCTCGCAGCCGATCCGGCGCATCTGACCGTCATACAGGGGCCAAACGGGCGTGGTCAGCTCGCCCCCAACATGATGATACGCGCTCTGTCCATCGGGCTGCTTCCTCTGGGCTCGCGCTCGATACCGCTCGGCGCCCTGCCGGGGCTTCCGGCCCTGACACCCCCGATTGCCGGTCTCATGGGCGTCGATCTGCTGCGCGGGATGGATGTCGAGTTCAATGTACCGCAAAAACGCCTTACGCTATGGCGTTCGCCCTTACGCGACGCACGCTGCCCCATCGCGCCTTCATGGCCTGCCGGTTACACCACCTTGCGGGCCAGGCGCGAAGGGGCCCGTCTGGCGCTGTCCTTCACACTGGACGGTCATGAGGGGCTTGCCTTGCTCGATAGCGGCGCACGCTCTCACATACTCTCACGGCGCTTTGCTCACGCCATGGGCATCAGCGACGATATCCTGCGCCGGGATCAGGGCGGCGTGACAAGCGGTGTGGATCTCAATGCACGCTGGTATCACTGGCATCATTTTCATGAACTGCATCTGCAGGAAGAAAAGCCCGGTACCGGCAATCCGGTGTGGAAAGACCCGGTACTGACAGTGTCCGACATGCGAGACAATGCCGACATGCTGCTGGGGGCCGACTGGTTTGCCCAGCATGATATCTGGATTTCGTTCAGCGCCGGACAGGTCTGGGTGCGTTAACCCACTGCACATCGGGACATATCGAAAGTCGGGGAGTGTTCCGTGGTGGAGCTGAGGGGAATCGAACCCCTGACCTCCTCATTGCGAACGAGGCGCTCTCCCATCTGAGCTACAGCCCCACGGAACGCGTCGGAAGCTACACGGTCCTGTCCCAAAGTCAAGATTCGCCTGCTTTATGGTCGCTCCCGCCACCGGCCAGAGCGCTTGCGCAGCTCACATGTTGTCTCATGGCCCTGCCAAACGCTAAGCTAGGCATTCCATCGTTTTTCAAAGAGACCGGATTTGCTGATCATCACCGTTTACAACATCATCATGATGCTGATTCAGCTCTTCACATGGGCGCTGCTGCTATACTGCGTGATGAGCATGCTGGTGGGTTTCCGGATTCTCGATCCAGGCAACCGCTTCGTTTACAATGTCGTGATTTTCCTTGGTCGCATTGTCGAGCCAGTGCTGAACCCCGTACGCTCGATCCTGCCGCAATTCGGAGCCCTTGATCTGAGCCCGCTCGCCGTCCTGCTGGGGCTCCAGTATCTTGTCGTGCCAGTGCTCAACCGACTGGTTTTTGCCTCACTGCATGGCAGTTTCTAAGGCGCATCGCCAGCGCACCTTGCAATAGCCGGCCATGCAGACGGGCGTAT
Organism: Asaia sp. SF2.1; assembly: GCF_000505765.1. Lineage (NCBI taxonomy): Bacteria > Pseudomonadati > Pseudomonadota > Alphaproteobacteria > Acetobacterales > Acetobacteraceae > Asaia > Asaia sp. SF2.1. Next base: position 11,014 of record NZ_AYXS01000010.1, read on the forward strand.
CAGTCACGACCGACCATCGTCGACTGACCGGCCTCCCCGAACCGGAAACTGGCCGGATATTCTGATCCGGCCAATATTGAGCGACAAACCTAGTCGGCAACGTCACTGAGTTCGTGCCAACCGAGCTTGGCCGACAGCAATGATGCCGTGTGGCGCACCTGAGGGGCCAGAGCCTTCATGCGCAGAAGTGGCATCTCGCTAGCCCCACCCGTCACACTGATCGACGCCACAATGCTGCCCGAAGCATCTCGCACCGGCGATGCGACGCAGTGGATACCAATCTCATCATCTTCCAGATCGAACACGCAATCGGTCGAGCGATAGAAGCGCATGCGATTGATCCAGCTCGACAGACCGGCAGGCATATGACGATAACTGGTGCGATACAGACGCGCCCATTCTGTTTCCGACTCATCCAGAATCAGCGCGCGCCCCGTACCCGTGCGTGCAAGGGGGAGGTGCTGGCCTGTCCGGCTACGGACTTCAAGAGGCATACGCCCTTCCAGACGCATCAGATAGATCACGGCGCTGTCTGCACGAACGCCCAGATGGACCATGCGACCGGTTGTCTCACTGAGCGTATGGAGCAGAGGGGTGGCAAGCCCCAGCAGGGGCGTGGCGGCCTGTGCCTGCGTGGTGAGCGAGGTCAGTTTCTCACCCAGACCGTAACGCCCCATGGATTTCAGGCGTAACCAGCCCTGCTGTAACAGGGCTGCTGTCAGGCGCTGGGTTGTGCTGCGTGTGCAGCCAATTTCCAGCGCCAATTCGGAAAGCGTATCGACGCCAGCCTTGACGGCCAGAATGATCGACAGGCCACGCCCCAATGTCTGGGTACCCTGGGGCCAGTCTTTATCCGAATATGCCACATGCCGCTCCATGTTCTTTGAACGGTGCCTTGGACTTTGAAAGGGCTTCTCGTTCGCTTTTGAGACTTTTTATTGCTCCGCAAGGGAGGCATAGAAGCATCTCATAGCGTTATTCACGGGCGAATAAACACTTATCTTCGTTTTCTGGTCACATCTATGTAATCAAGACGAAGACAGTTCCGATTTTCTCTTAAATCAATGTTTATAGGGAGGAAGCTTTATCTGGTAAAGTGTTGGCCAGTATTTTCCGGTGACGAATAATCTATCATTCTCGTGATCGTAGGCGATGCCATTGGGCACAGCATCCGGATCATCCAGACCAACTTCTTCTTCGAGATTCGTCAGATCGACCCATGACTTCACTTGACCCGTTTCGGGATCGATCCTCGCGATTTCCGGAGTCATCCATATATTCGCCCAGATTTCTCCATGAATATATTCGAGTTCATTCAGTCTGTTTACTGGAATACCATCGGCGGTTACACACAACTTCCCGACGACATGTAATGACACAGGGTCAAGATGCTTCAGACAAGATGTTCCGTCTGAGAGAATCAGTGTCTTGTCATCATGGGTCAGGCCCCAGCCTTCCCCCGTATAATGGAATCGCCCCCGCAGCGTCAGTGACGGGAAACTCCAGATGTAGCCGCTCCCACTACGCCATGTGACGCTGATCAGCCGATCCTGCCAGTCCACAATGCCCTCACCGAAATGCCCATCCGGCACAGTAGCCTGTGCGAGGGTCTTGCCTGTCTCCAGCGAGACCCGTCGTATGACCGATCGGCCTGAAAGCCCTGTGCTTTCGAACAGCGCACCATCTCGATAGAACAATCCCTCGGTAAACGCCGAAGGGTCATGGGGAAAACGGGCGATAATCTGCGCTGGTTCGACAGGCGGACTGGCAAGGCCAGCAGGCGCGAACAGACAGGCTGTCATTGCCAGGCCGGAAAACGAGGCAATACAGACAAGTAACAGGCGCATGGGAGGGCTTTTCGCTGGCGGTTTC
>NZ_AYXS01000010.1:12998-18941 GCF_000505765.1 Asaia sp. SF2.1
GCAGGAGGGGTCAACCCAGAGGGCGGAAGAACCGGTACGACGATCTCAGGACGGGCGACCGTTGATCGCCATGAAGGCCTTGCCCACACGCCTTGCGACGTCATGGATCTGTTCCTCGCTACAATCGACTGGCAGCTCGAAACGCTTGCGCTGGACAAGGCGTGTCTGACACAGCGCCATGAACTGCTCAGCGGCAAAAAGCGGGTCATCGGTCACTATGTCCCCTCGTTCGACCCAATGCCCGATCCACTCCGTCATGGTCTTGAGCGTACGTCCGAAGCCGTGACGCCAGAATGTATCGGCCAGAACCGGAAAATGCGGCGCTTCGGACACGATGATACGATAGAGACGCAGCGGACCAGGCTGAAGCAGAACGGTGATGAACCGCTCGGCCAGCTTGGTGGCTGATTCCTCACATGTCATGGCCGTCAGGTGACTCTGACAAATGGCGGGCGCGAGTTTACCCCGGCTCAGATCTTCGATGACAGCGCCAAACAGCGCTGCCTTGTTCTCGAAATGGTTGTAGAGGGTCCCTTTCGACACACCGGCGCGACAGGCGATCTGGGACATGGAAGCCCCTTCATAGCCGGATTCGAGAAAGATCGCCTCAGCCCCATCGAGAATCTGGCGGCGCTTGGCGTTGCAAGCCGCACTGTCTCGAGCGGAGTCTTCATTGTCGGGCGAGGCGATAGTGTCGTTCTTGTTCAACCGGTCCATCCGTCTGACGCATTGGTCTGGTGCCGGTGGGCAACGCACAAAACTTGTGGGCGGCCCGATGGCAGACCCTCAGAACTGACCGAACGGGTCGATCAGCGCAAGCCAAAACTGCCCGATGCGCGCCAATCCTTCAGAACTGCAACGAGAATGACTTCAATGTGTCCATGAAAGGTCTAGGCATTGCGCCTGCGGATCGCGATAAATTGGTTGAGACGACCCGTTTTCAGAGACATGAGATCCTTATGACCCCTACAAACCCGAATGCGTCGCGCCCCAGCCGAGCCCTGCCCCCGGGAGTTGTCACAGGTGATGACTATCTCACCCTGATCGAGGCCTGCAAGCAGGGCGGATATGCTCTTCCTGCCGTCAATGTTGTGGGCACCGACAGCGTCAATGCCGTGCTCGAAGCCGCAGCGAAAAACAATTCCGATGTTATCGTTCAGTGCTCCAATGGCGGTGCACGTTTCTACGCCGGCGAGGGTCTGGCTGATCAGCACAGGGCCCGCGTGCTGGGCGCTGCCTCGATGGCCCGCCACGTCCATCTTCTGGCCAAGGAATACGGCATCTGCGTGATCCTTCACACAGACCACGCCGATCGCAAGCTCATCCCCTGGGTGGAAGGTCTGCTCGATCTGAGTGAGGCTGAGGTTGCCGCCGGACGCCCGCCTCTTTTCTCCTCGCATATGATCGATCTCTCCGCAGAGCCGCTTGAGGACAACCTGGCCGAATGTGCGCGCCTTCTGCCCCGCATGGCCAAGCTCGGGATCAGCCTGGAAATCGAACTGGGTGTTACAGGTGGTGAAGAAGACGGTGTGGGCCATGATCTCGAAGATCATGAGGATAATGCCCATCTCTATACGCAGCCCGAGGACGTCCTGACCGCCTGGAACCGTCTCTCGCCGCTCGGTCACGTCACTGTGGCGGCGTCCTTCGGCAATGTGCATGGTGTCTACAAGCCCGGCAACGTGCAGCTTCGGCCCGAGATCCTGCTCCACTCACAAGAGCACGTCGCTGAAAAAACCGGCCTTGGCCCCAAGCCGCTCGCACTCGTCTTTCATGGCGGATCGGGTTCGGAAAAGGACAAGATCACCGCTGCCGTGTCCTACGGTGTGTTCAAGATGAACATTGACACCGATGTGCAGTTTGCGTTTGCCAATGGCATTGGCCAATACGTGCTCGATCACTCCAAGGCCTTCCTGCACCAGATCGACCCCGAGACCGACGCCCCCTACAAGAAGTTCTACGACCCGCGCAAATGGCTGCGCGTTGGTGAAAAGAGCATCGTCGACCGTCTGGAGGAGGCATTTGCCGATCTCGGGTCGAAAGGCAGATCCATCGCTACCAGGGACTGAAGGACGTGACCTGCGAGATCGTCAGGGCGTTCAGCGTCGTGCCAAGCCAGACCGCGTTGTTCGAATCCACTTACGGGCCGGAAGGCCCGTGGGTACGGCTCTACCGCAATGTCCGCGACTATCTCGGCACGCGCCTCATTGCCGATCTCGACAAGCCAGGCGACTATATCGCTATTGATGAATGGACGTCGCACGGGGCCTATCTGGATTTCCAGAAAGACCATCCCGATGCCTTTGCAGCCCTCAATGAGGCCTGCTCGCCCCTGATTCAGGACTGGCATTTCATCGGGGCATTTCAGGTCGTGACAACGGCCTGAAGCCATCTCCCGACTTACAGGGCAGACAACCGCCCTGCGTCTTGTCGCTGCGACACAGCCGTGGCCGGGTCAAGTAACACTATGAAGAAAATCGGATGAATCGGACAGAAAGTCCTTGCATCCGGGGGTCATGACCTTTAATCGGGCGGCCTTGGCCCAAGGGGGCATGTTGCCCAACAGGCTGTCTACTGGTTTAGAGGTACGTGATGAACGCACTTGCTCAACTGGGGATGGTATCGGGACTCCCGAGAGATAACCAGACTGTCACATCGAACACATCTCATGAAGAGGTGTGCAAGGATTACTTCATTGAGCGTGATGGTGAACGCTTCGCCGGTCATCACCTGCTGATCGATTTCTGGGACGCCACGAATCTGGACGATCCCGCAGCGATCGACGCCACGCTTTGCGAGGCAGCGGTTACCGCAGGGGCAACAATCCTGCACAGCCACTTCCATCACTTCACGCCCAATGGCGGCGTGTCGGGCGTGATCGTGCTGGCCGAAAGCCACATCTCGATCCACACATGGCCCGAGCGCAATTTTGCCGCCGTTGACGTGTTCATGTGCGGCGCCTGCGACCCGAATCTGACGATTCCGGTCATGCAGCGTCTTTTCCAGGCTGGTCGCGTCGTCTCTGACGAAGTGCGTCGTGGTCGTGAAAAGATCTCGCCTGCAGGCTGAGCGCGTTACGCTGCGCTCAAAAGCAGATAAGGCCGGGCCCGTTGCCCGGCCTTTTTTTTGATAAAATTGGGAGAGACCGCCTCATGTCTGAATCCTGGATCAACGAAACCCTCTACCCCGACTGGGGCCAGCGTTTTCGCGTCACGCGCGAGCTCGCACGTGTCAAGAGCGACTTTCAGGACATCGTCGTCTTTGAAAGCGACTTCCACGGCCGCGTGCTTGTTCTCGATGGCGTCATCCAGATCACCGAGCGCGATGAATTCGTCTATCAGGAAATGCTCACGCATGTCCCGCTTCTGACCCACCCCGATGCCAAGCGCGTGCTGATCATCGGCGCAGGCGATGGTGGCGTGCTCCGTCGCGTGCTTCAGCACAAGACCGTTGAAAAGGCCGTCATGGTCGAGATCGACGGGGCGGTTATCGAGCTTTCCAAGCAGCATCTCCCCAATATCGCTGGCGACGCCTGGAATGACCCGCGCGCCGATGTCATCGTCGGCGATGGTATCGACTATGTCGCCAAGGCAGCGGACGGCTCGTTCGATGTCATCATCGTCGACTCGACCGATCCGATCGGCGTGGGCGAAGTGCTCTTCACCGATGCCTTCTACAAGGATTGCGCCCGCATCCTCTCCGCTCAGGGTCTGATCGTGAACCAGTGCGGCGTGCCATTCATGCAGGCGGATGAACTGCGTGAAACCAGCCTGCGCCGTGCCAATTTCTTCCCGCATGTCTCGGCCTATGTTGCCGCCGTGCCGACCTATGTCGGTGGTTTCATGACGCTTGGCGTTGCTGCCAAGGGCGTGAACCCGACAAAGCAGACCGTCGAGGACGTGCGTACTCGCGCAGAGGCCGCAGGTATCCTGGGCACGACACGTTACTGGACCCCGGAAATCCATGTCGGCAGCTTCAATCTGCCGCCCTATATCGCTGAGAACCTGCCCAAGCAGGAAGGCTGATCGGCGTCCCCGGACAGACATCTGTATGTCCGGGGTATGCAGGGCTCTGCCCTGCACCCGCGGAGGGATTTTCCCCTTCGAGCCCCGCTTCGACTTTCGATGAGGTTTGCAAAGGACGACTGTCCTTTGGCGGGGCATGGGGCAGCGCCTCCTGTCAGGACGGCTTTGACCGGGCTCTAGTAGCCCGAACCGCTCAGCAGGCGAATGACGATAGCCTGCCATTCTTCCATCAGATCACCATGGCCCATCGCGTGACCGGCGCGCCGCTACCAGTAGCGGGCATTGTCAGTGTCACCTTCGACGCGATGAAGCCAGCCATGAACCCAGTTACATTCCGGGTCACGCTCATTGGCCTGCACGATCTCATGGGCGGCCGCCCAGTCCTCCCGTTTGGCCCACCACAGTGCAAGCAGCGCGGGTGACACAGGATCGGGCGGAATACCGTCTTGCAGGCTTTCCTTGAATACGGACAGGGTCATGCTCATCGGACAACCTCCCAGTCATACCGGACTCCGGTCATATTCTCGGAAGCCTGCCAGAGCTTGGACGCAAGGGGAAGCCCCGTGGCCCTAGGTGGAATAACGGCAAGCCCCGGTGGCCCGCGTCGTTCCCCACGACCGATCGGCCCGTAATAGCCCCCATCACGCGCCTTGGGAGACAAGGCCGCATGGAGAATAGGCTCGGCACCTGCAGTGACGTCCTGCCCCAGCAGGCGGAACAGGGCATTGCCGACACGATCCTGCCCATAAGCCAGCAGGCGTGAAACGGGCGTCTGCGCCGCACTCAGCGCGGCGCTGTTGGAGATGATGGAGCTGGTGGACCAGCCAGGATGAGCGGTGCGAACATGCAAAGGCGCTCCCGCCTCGTGAGCACGCCGGTTGAGCTCAAGGCTGAACATCAGATTGGCCAGCTTGCTCTGGCTGTACCGGTCGAAGCGGCGATAACGCCCAGCGGCGTTCAGATCATCAAGCGGAATATCGCCCCGCCATGCAGCAAGAGACGCCACCGTGACAATATGGGCCTGACCGGCAATGAGCGAAGGCAGAAGCCGGCCCGTAAGCGCAAAGTGCCCGAGATGGTTGGTGCCGAACTGAAGTTCGAATCCGTCCTGTGTGGCGCGGCGCTGCGCCGGGGCCATGACACCGGCATTGTTGATGAGCACATGCACAGGCTGGTCGGCCATACGCTCGGCAAAGCGTGCAATGGATGCCAGCGAGGCAAGGTCGAGCCCCTCAAACCGCAGGATGGCATCGGGAACTGCCGCCTGGATCGTCGCCAGCGCCGCTCGTCCCTTTTCGGCATTGCGCCCTGTCACGATCACCTCGGCACCGGACCGGGCCAGGCCAAGCGCCGTCGCAAGGCCAAGTCCGCCTGTTGCACCTGTGACAATTGCCGTTTTACCCCGGCAGGATGGATAAGCGTCACTCATGCCCTGGCCTTTCCTGAGCGTTCTTCGGCCTTGGCTTCCTTCAAGGCCTCATCGGTCAGACGCTTTTCGTTCTTCTTGAGGAAATAGAGACAGACGCCAAGAGAGATCACGACGAGTGAGCCGATACCGATGGCCAGAGGCCCGGATAGACTGAGGATTTCCTTGCCGAGGAAATAGGTCGCGATGGCGTACCCACCGGCCCACACCACGCCACCAAGCGCATTGTGCCAGAGAAAGGAGCGCCAGGGCATATGGTTTGCCCCGGCAAGCAGGGCCACGAATACGCGCAGGATCGCGACAAAGCGCCCGACAAAAACAACGGTCCCGCCATGACGCTTAAACAAGTAGCGACCCAGCAGCAGGCGCTCATGGGTCAGGCCAACCTTGCCGCCATGCTTTTGCAGGATCTTGAACCCGATCGAACGTCCGATCAGATAGCCGAAATTATCTCCCATGATGGCACCCGTCACGGCAGCAACAGCAACCCAC
>NZ_AYXS01000010.1:18960-19111 GCF_000505765.1 Asaia sp. SF2.1
CGGATTTCGAGATGATGCGTGGTCGCGGCATAGAGGGCCGCCCCGATGATCAGGCTCTCGGCAGGCAGAGGCAGGCCCATGCTCTCGAGCATGACGACGACGCCGACAATGCCGTAGCCATATTCCTTGAGCAGATGTTCCAGATAATGCA
>NZ_AYXS01000010.1:19186-20323 GCF_000505765.1 Asaia sp. SF2.1
GCAGGGCTCTGATCCTTGCAGGCGTAGCGATAAAGAGGTCGACTTGATGCCTGAAAGCCGCTCCCAGGAAAACTCGTCAGATGGTTTCTCCCGGATTATCCTGAATCCCATGACGAATCCATCTTCGATCCCTTCCGGTGCCTGGCCTTCCTGGGTGTCATCCGACCTCGTGGCAGGGCGTAGCGTGTCCCTTTCCGAGCTTCAGGCACAGGGAGACAGGTTATACTGGCTCGAAGGCAGACCGCAGGAAGGGGGGCGCACGGCCCTTGTCAGCCTCAAACGCGGCGAAACGCCACGGGATTTGCTCCCCATCGATTACCAGATCGGCACAAATGTCCATGAATATGGTGGCGGCGCCTATGAGGTGTCGTCATGTCAGAAAGTCGTTTTCAGCGATCGCAAGACCGGGGCTGTCTCGCTCTATCATCCTGATGGCAGCATCACCCCCATGGCCTGCACAGCAGGTTGCGCCTATGCGGACTTCAGTTTCGATGCCACTGGCAGCGGCGTTTTCTGCGTCCGGGAAGATCATCGCGGGGAAGGCGAACCCCGCGCCGCCATTGTCTGGCTCGACAGGCAGGACGAAATCGTTCTGGTCGAAGGTGATGATTTCTACGCCGCACCGCGCCCCGCACCCGGCAATGGCCATCTGGCATGGATAAGCTGGTCCCACCCCGACATGCCCTGGGATGCCACGAGATTCCTCATCGCACCGCTATCATGGCAGGCACGGCGCCCGCATATTGGCGCAACACGCATACTCGCAGGCGATGGTACGCGATGCAGTTGTGTCGATCCTGTCTGGGAAAGCGCTGACACGCTTCTGGTCAGTCTGGACGCGCAGGGTAGCTGGCGGCCCTGCCGCTTTTTCATCCCGAATGAGACAGACACTCCGGTCGGCCCCGACTATCTGCCAGATCCGAGAGGAGAGACAGGCTTTCCGCACTGGGTTTTCGGTCAGCGCAGCCTGTCGCCAATCGGTGAGGGGCGTGTCATGGCCCAAATCATTACAGAGGGTCTGAGCCGTACCGCCCTGTTTGAAAATGGGGTGTGGACGACATGGCCGCATATCGATGCTGCTCAGGTACCCGTCTGGTTTGGTGACGAGCCTGCCTGGATCGAGACTGCCCCCGATGC
>NZ_AYXS01000010.1:20438-20747 GCF_000505765.1 Asaia sp. SF2.1
GGCATCGATGCGCAGGATTGTGCGATAGCCCGACCGATCACTTTCCCAGTCGGCCATGATGCGTCTGGCAGGGAGAGCACCCTGTCTCACGCGCTTTTCTATGCCCCAGCGAACCGGCATCACAGTCTTGCTGACAACGAAAAGCCGCCTCTGGTGGTCATGGCGCATGGTGGCCCCACGGGGCGAGCCAGCACAGCGTTTTCCTTCAAGGTGCAGTGGTGGACCAGTCGCGGCTTTGCCGTACTCGATGTCAATTACCGGGGATCGACCGGGTTCGGGCGCACATACCGAGAAGCCCTCAATGGGCAG
>NZ_AYXS01000010.1:20796-20928 GCF_000505765.1 Asaia sp. SF2.1
TGGGGTGTCGTCGATGTGCAGGATTGCATAGCAGCCGTGCGCCATGTCGTCGCACAGGGGCTGGTCGATCCCGCACGCTGCGTCATACGGGGCAGCAGTGCAGGAGGGCTAACCGTGCTCATGGCGCTGGCG
>NZ_AYXS01000010.1:20998-25896 GCF_000505765.1 Asaia sp. SF2.1
ATGTCCGATGTCTTTGCGGCAGGTTGTTCGCTTTACGGTGTGACCGATCTGCGCGCCTTGGCAGAGGAGACGCATAAATTCGAGTCCCGTTATCTCGATCGGCTGATTGGCCCCTACCCCGAGCAGGCCGACCTCTATCTGCGACGCTCACCGATCAGCCATGTCGCGACGATCATATCTCCCACACTGTTTCTGCACGGAGACCAGGACAAGGTCGTGCCTCTGGCGCAAGCACAGGCCATGCATGATGCGCTTGTAGCGCGGGAACGGCAGTCCGCCCTGCACATCTACCCCGGTGAGGGTCACGGTTTTCGTCAGCAACAGACCCTGCAGGACAGCTTCACGCGCGAACTGGCCTTTTACCAGCAGGTCTTCGCATCATCGCAGAACGCCTGAGAGGACCGAGTACGGCCCGGTCGAGGCGCATCGCAGAACGCGCCTCGATCCTGAAAACGGTCAGGGTGTTGCGGAGGAAGGGGCACCCATTGCGCTGACAGGCGCAGACAGGGCCGTATTCAGGACATCTGCAAGCCTCACCCCCGCCTGCTGCAGGCGCGTTTCGATCACCGGAAAAGCAATATCCGTGTAAGCCGCGCCGAGATCCTTCCTGTTGCCGCCGGGCAGCGCGCCATAGGCAATGGAACGGGCCAGACCGTGGCTTTCATCGGTCCACTGCACAACAGCCTCATGCATGGTGTCGGGAGAAAGCGCGCCAGACCAGAATGCAGCCTGCCCAGGGGTGATCTGGCTGTTCAGCCGGTCGGCCTCCTCACGGGCTTTGGCAAAATCGATCGTATAATGCGGCCCCACGACCAGATGCCGCTCATGGTCCATGATCCCCTCATCCCACAATGAATGAAGGTTCTCATGGCCGTTCCGGTCCTGACCGAAATAAGAGACCTTCACCATGTTGCCGCCCTTGTCATGGTCGCGCTCGGCAGCATGAAGGGGCTGATGCAGATCGCCCACCAGATGCACCACCCATTTCAGGGCAGCGAGACGCGCTTCGGGCGCCGCATTCGGGTCTGCCAGCACGTGTTCCATTTCAGGCAGTTTTTCGGTGACGCAGATATCGTTGCCGCAATCTCGTGCCTTGTCATAGATCGCAAAAGAAGCATCGGTATCGACATAGTGCCACGGCAGCGTCTGGGGCAGGCCGCCTTTTTCCGGCGGCACATGCCCGATCGTATCGGGCCATGACGCCACCTGATCGAGGCTCTGATGATGCTCAAGCGCAAGAAGCTGCGTCACGGCACTGGCAGCCTGCGGCGTGAGGCGGCTCTGTGCGATATCAGCGACGATGGCATGCCCATAGGGACCCCAGGCCTGGGCAGGTTTTGAAGCAAGGGTCAGCGCGGCAACGGAAAGCAGTGCCGGCAGGGCGAAAAGCGAGCGACGTGTCATGAGGCCTCGGAAACGAAAGTAGCAGGAAGTGCGACTACCGTTTCACTCCCGGACCGAGGATGCAAGGGATGTTATGATGACACCCCCCTCTCTCTCCCCTTGCTGATAGCGCGGGTGACGGACCACCCGGAAAGCCCTCGTTTGGCCGCCCGGACGATCAGGCGCCTAGTCGAACCGACCAGCCAGCCGACCAGCTTTCACCGGGCTGGAGATGCAGCAATCCCGGTTTTTCCTCGAAAGCCCCGTCGAAATCGACCGGGCTGGAATATCCCATCCAGGGTTCGAGGCAGAGGAAATCGGAGCCCGGCTTCATCCAGATGCCAAGCTGCTCGAAACCATGCCACGAGAAAACCAGCGCCTCGCCCGTACGCGCATGAAAACGCAGCTTGCGGCTCGCCGGATGCAGGAAGATCAGCGCATCATGGTCGAACAGGCTGTCATCGAGCGGCAGAATTCCATCCTTGACCGGGTTGGGGCGCGCCCCCGGAGCAATCAGCCCTTCCTCAAGAACGGCCAGAGGCTCTGGCTCTGGAGCCTCGAATTCGAGCACATGGTCCGTCTTGGCTGTTCCCGGCACAAGCGGCCAGATGAAGGCCGGATGAGCCCCGAGCGACGCATGGAGAAGGCTCCGGCTATCCGGATTGCCCAGCGTATAGGCAAGATGCAGGCCATCTTCATCGAGCGTGTATTGCAGCGTGAGCCGGAAGGCGAAAGGAAAGATCGCCCGGCTTGTCGGATCATCCTCAAGCACCAGCGTGCAACCCGTCTCATGGCGTTCGACCCAGCGAAAGACGCGATCACGGGCAAAACCATGCTGCGTGAGGGTATAGTCGAGACCATCGATCAGAGCATGATTGTCGCGTAGACGCCCTACAATCGGGAACAGGACGGGAGAATGGCGTGGCCAGGCGCCCCCGGTCCAGATGAGCTCGCGCCCCGTTTCGTCACAAAGCGAACAAAGCTCGGCACCGTGGGCAGCAACGCGCGCCTTGAATCGCCCATTGCTGAAGACATGGCTGTCGGACATCACTCATCGCGCTCCTGTTTCCGGCCTGCGGCAGCGATCACCCGGCAAGGGGCGATCTGGCTAAAGGTCCAACGACCTTCCCCAAAAACCATCGCAGATCAAGAGACTGTTTCGTGAGGGAGCGGTAACCCGACCTGGGGTCAAGGCCGGGGAGATACTGTCTGACCCGATGACGCATCACTTGCTTTGCCCCAGCCCGAACTGCCCAGGTCGCATATAAGCCCACCACGCGCGACATGGGAGCCTGTCAGACGATGGGCGGAACGACCTGACAAGGAGTGCTTCGATATTTCACCGGAACATTTCAAACATTTCGCAAAAAACCACACATATTTCGCAACAATTCAATTGAGACTTAGTCGCGCTTTCATTATGGAGTTGCGAAACCCTCGCAACTGAAATGGAGCGTCGCGCCCGATGCGATCCCTCTCGCGCACATCCCTGTCCCTGCTACCGATGCTCACCGGGATCATTCTCGGTGCAACTCAAACCCACGCCGCTGACGACAGTTCGGCGGACCGCAAGGACAAGAAACCGCAGCGTCAGCGGAAGCTCGAAAAGCAGAAATCTGAGGAGAAGTCAGACGAGCATATCACCGTGCTCGGCAACGGCTTCAACACACTCAAAGACCCGATCGGCCTGTCGCGCATGCCGCAGGACGCGCTTCATACGCCGCAGCAGATCAATATCGTACCGCAGATGCTGATGAAGCAGCAGAACGTGAAATCGGTGGATGAAGCCCTGCGGAACGTGCCGGGTGTGACCTCCTCGATTGGCGAGGGTGCGGGCGGCATGAATGGCGACCAGTTCCTGATCCGCGGCTTTCAGGCCCAGAACGATATCTATCAGGACGGGCTGCGCGATTTTGGCGTCTATAGCCGCGATGCGTTCAATCTCGAGACGATCTCGGTCATCAAGGGCCCTTCATCCGAGGTGTTCGGCAACGGGACGACGGGCGGCGCCATCAATATGGTGACCAAGACCCCCACCCTGCGCGACCATTATGCCGCCGAGTTCAATGGCGGGTCGGGCTCCTATTATCGGGGCGTCCTCGACGTGAACAAGAAGCTGGATGACCACACGGCATTGCGCATCACCGGCATGGGCAACGAGAACAATATTGTCGGGCGCGATTTCCTCTATTCGCATCGTTGGGGCATTGCACCCTCCATCGCCTTCGGTCTGGGCAGCAAGGCCACACTGGTGCTGCAATACATGCACCAGCAGGAGAACTCGATCCCGGATTTCGGTGTGCCTGTCGTCACACCGCCCGGTGCGAAAACCGGCGGTCCGATCACGGAATACGGCATTCGCCGCACCAATTTCTATGGCACGAACAACGATCAGAACGCCACCAACGACAACATGGAAACAGCGCGTTTCTCGTACAAGCTCAACGACCATATCAAGTTCTTCGATGATCTGCGCGGTGGCCAGTTCTACCGGACTTTCGCTGCCTCCAAAGCCACGTGCGACACGACCTGCGTAAACAATTACTTCCTCGATCATGCCGGTTCGGCGCTTGTTGCCCGCTCAGGCCCCAACGGCGCCGGAAACGGCAAGGGACTAGGCACCACCATGGCGCCCCTGCCCTATCAGCAGACAAGCTGGTCGGTGCAGAATGTCGGCTCGATGGTGGCCGATTTCCATACGGGTTTTCTCAAGCATCAGATCGTGACAGGTTTCGATCTCGAACGCGTCAATGATGTGCGCTCGCAATCGACCTATCTCAAAGCAAAGCCCTATGCCTCGCTGGTCAACCCCAACCCCTATGTCGGCAATCTGCTTCTCGTGCCTGGCGATCTGAATCCGGGTGGGCTGGTCAGCCTCGGTGCTCTGGGGGCCAAATCACATTCAAACGGCTATGGCTTTGATACCGGCCTGTTCTTCTATGACCAGATCTGGTTCACCAACTGGCTGTCGGTGAAGGGTGGCTTCCGCTGGGACCGCTGGCAGACCAGCTATAATCTGACAGGCGGCAATGTCGCGACCAATCCTGATATTCATTACCATCAGGTCAGCAGCGTCTTTAACCCCAATGTCAGCCTCGTCGCGACGCCCGATGCGCATCAGACCTATTATTTCACCTGGGCAACCTCGACCACGCCAAGCGGCATGTATGTGACCAACGGCTCCGTGCCGATACGCCCCGGCACAAACAGCTTTGCCAGCCCGGAAAAAGCCAATCTCTACGAGATCGGCGCGAAATACAGCGCCTTTCATGACCGCATGGGGTTCACGGCCTCGCTGTTCCGACTGGAGAAGAACAATGCCATCAACGCCGACCCGGTTACCGGGCAGGTTGAGGGATCGAGCGACCGGCAGCGTAATCAGGGGCTCGAGCTTTCCGTCGGTGGCATGATCACACGCCACTGGAACATCTCAGCCACTTACGCCCTGTATGACAGCGATACCCTGGCTTCGGATACGGCTGCTGCGGTGGGCAAGCAGGTCCAGTATGTGCCCC
>NZ_AYXS01000010.1:25955-26108 GCF_000505765.1 Asaia sp. SF2.1
ATAACCAGGCGACTCTCTGGTCGGTGTACGAGGCCTTCCCGAATACGCCGTACAATCTCTCATTCGGTGGCGGCATGACATGGCGCCAGCATGTCTGGCTCAACACGACTAACACCCTGAAGGTCCCGGCCAATTTGGACTTTGATGCCGTGA
>NZ_AYXS01000010.1:26165-27093 GCF_000505765.1 Asaia sp. SF2.1
TTTCCCATCGTCTGGGCCAGCACTGGAAAATTGCGCTGAACGGCTACAATCTGGCTAATCGCCTGAACTACCAGAGCCTGTTTTCCAATCGCGCCACCCCTTCGGCCGGCCGCTCCTTCCTTGGCCAGATCAGCATGAGCTACTGATCCGGTGAGGTCTCAGCCCTTCCCATGTCAGGCTGGCGTTGGGAGGGCGGTGTCACAGGCTCGGAACGTTTAGGGCCGTAGATCAGGCGTAGAGACGCGCGGAATGCGCCTCATGTGCGAGGGCTGAATTCCTGTCTTTTGACCAGCCCCCTCCCTGTGATCGCATCCAGGAAAAGACTTGGTGACCATATTTTTTCCGGGTGCCTCGCTGCATTCGGATGCAATCCGATGAAGATGCCATGACACCAAGCCCGACCTGGACGGGCTGGCTCGGCCATTCTTGATAGGCGTTGCGGCCCGACCTGCGCTATGCAACCGGCAACGTCATTTTCAAGGTTTCAGGGACAGTCATCATGTCGCAGCCGCCGGTCTGCATCGCCGCCCTTTATCGCTTCACCCCCTTTGCCGATCCCGCCGCTCTGCGGGCATCGCTGCTTGAGGCCTGCCTGCAGCACGGTATCAGGGGGACGCTGCTTCTTGCACGCGAAGGGATAAACGGCACCATTGCAGGCAGCGCCGAAGGCATCGAGTCCATACTGGCCCATATTCGAAGCCTTCCCGGCTGCGATGCGCTGGAGTGGAAGCTCTCCTGGGACGACGCCATGCCGTTCAACCGCATGAAGGTACGCCTCAAGCGCGAAATCGTCACAATGGGTCAGCCTGATATCGACCCTCTGGCCGGTGTGGGGCGCTACGTCCCTGCCGCCGAGTGGAACGCGCTGATTTCCGATCCTGATACCACCCTCATCGATACGCGAAACGACTATGAAGTGGCGGTAGGC
>NZ_AYXS01000010.1:27208-28080 GCF_000505765.1 Asaia sp. SF2.1
CCCGCCGCGCTGCGCTGGAAGCCGAAGGGCGCAAGCCTAAAATCGCCATGTTCTGCACAGGTGGCATACGCTGCGAAAAATCGACTGCCTTCGCCCTCTCCGAAGGGGTTGAGGATGTCTACCACCTCAAGGGCGGCATTCTGAAGTATCTAGAAGATGTGCCCGAAGCTGAAAGCCTGTGGGAAGGCGAGTGTTTCGTGTTCGACCAGCGCGTGACCGTGCGCCACGGGCTGGAACCCGGCGCCTATGACCTGTGTCACGCCTGCCGTCGCCCGGTATCGGCACAGGACAAGACATCACCGCTGTTCATTGACGGCATCCAGTGTCCTGCCTGCGCGGCCGAACGTACCGATGAACAGCGCGCACGTTATGCTGCGCGCCAGCATCAGGAAGATCTTGCCCGTGCCCGCGGGACCCATCACATCGGCGGTGATGCCTGACTCGACTGAACAACGCCTGAGGGAGATCATCATGATTGACGAGCCATCCGGGTATCACTGGGCCTCCGATCCATGGTTCACCGATGCCCTCGACCGCTTCATCGAGGAACGCGACAAGGGGCGCACAACCCTCACCCTGGATCTGGAGGCCATCGAGGCCAGTATCTTCAACGGTGACGGCGCCGCCTATCGTCTGATGGAGGCTATGGCGAGCGTCATACGTGAGGAGGGCCATGACGGCTGTCGCGGCGCACCACGCGTTCTTCTGGCAACGCTTCAGCGCCTGAGCGAGCTCAAGGGTAGGGAAACACCGTAATCAACAGGCGCTCGGAATAGTGTGTATGGGGCGTCGCCCCACACCCCACCAAAGGACGGTCGTCCTTTGGAAACCTGTCTGCGAGGGTAGGACGCGGGAGTAACGCCGTCTTTCAG
>NZ_AYXS01000010.1:28194-34412 GCF_000505765.1 Asaia sp. SF2.1
GCGATAAAGCACACCGCTCCGGCTTCAAGCGTGCCATAGGCGCCGCCCGCGAGATACATCCCACCAGTGTTCATGCCAAAGAACCCGGTCACCAGAGTTGCCGGGAACATGAGGATGGTGGCCGCCGTCAGGATATAAAGACGTCTGTTGGTTTCTTCCGCCTGTGACGACCCGAGTTCATCCTGCAGCGAGCGGGCACGATCGAGAAGGGCGATCATGTCGTCGAGCGCGGCATGGACCTGACGTTCGGTACGGTCACGCAACTCGTCCTCGGCCCATTCGGGCAATTCGAGATCTTCGTCGCGCAATACGCGATCGATGGGGGTAACCACGCGACGCAATTCGGTGGCACGGCGTCGGCCCTTACCCACAATACCGCCAAGATGACCCAGATCGGTGCGGCGCTCGATCAGCAGCAGCGCGTCCTCTGCGCGGTCTAGCTCGTCATCCAGCTTGCCGATCTGGCGGCGCACACTGCCGGTAAATTCTCGAAGGGCGCGGTCGATCACACCCGCAGGGCTGCGAGGAATGGAGTCCGCACGAAGGGTGCGAAAAGCCGCACCGAGCACGGGGATGGGGTTGCGCCGCGTGGTGATAAGAAGATCCGGGCGCATGGCAAAGCGCCAGGCGCAGATATCGCGATCTTCCTCCGAAACGGCATCGTCAAACGCAGGCAAGGCCCCCCAGACAAGGCCGGGCATGGCTTCCAGCATGACGCCATATTCTGTCTCGGCCAGCATGGCACTGACATCCTCGGGCAGGCAGGGCAGGGTCGCTACATGCTGTCTGGCCGAGCTGTGCACCGTGTCGAAATGGAGCCACGCCCAGCTTTCCGAGGGTTTGGGATAATTCGAGGGCGGCGTGCGGTCGTTGAGCAGGCTCTCGATTTCATGCGGCTCAAGCGGCGAGGGGTCCTCACCCGGCCGGGCCCTGACGGCCCATACCAGCCCGTTGGCAATGCCATGGGGCAGCGCGCCTGACGGCTTCATATCCTGGCCCGCCACAACGGAGAACGGCATCTGTGAGCGTGTGTTGGACATGCCATCCTCCATCCTGAGGAAATCTTTGTTCTGGGCGAACGCTGTTCGCTGTCTCGCATGGGTGAGGAGCCCAGGCAACCGCTTTCAAAGCTTAATGTAGCCGCAAGGAAACCGGAACGCCGCCGGTTTGTTACCAGTTCATCAAGATGTCCCGCAAAACGAACAATCAAGCCTGACATCGTTACCCCGTTTTTCGACAGGAGCCTGTCATGAAACACGTATTCAAAGCCGCTCTGGCCGTCTCTGCCCTTCTTGCCGCCCCCGCTCTGACCCCGGCCCCTGCCTTCGCGCAGGCCACCACGGCTACTGACAGCGAGCAGGCGCCTTCGGCCCAGAAGGCAGAAACGCTCAAGAACCAGTCGACCCAGATCCACAACCCGACCGAGCAGAACAAGACGTTCAAGAACCAGATGAACGAGCAGCCCGACCCCAAAGCACCGAGTGCGCCCACGGGTACGGCAGCGCCGACGGGTCAGACCTCGGAGAAAATGCCCATCTCATCGCCCCAGCATGAGAAGGCCTCCAAACACAAGCACAGCATGAAAAGCATGAAGATGTCAGACAAATCGGCCCAGCAGTAAGGTTTGTCCCCAACGGCACTGCCGTTGGCGCATCAGCAAAAGGCGTTTGATCCTGAGCGGATCGGGCGCCTTTTTTCATGCGCGCTGGCCCAAAGCCGGAACTCGCTCTATACAAATGCCCCTCACCAGAGAAACAAGGGTTTCAGAATGACCGATTACAAGGTGCGCGACATCGCCCTGGCCGAATGGGGCCGCAAGGAAATCTCCATTGCCGAGGGCGAAATGCCCGGCCTGATGGCGCTCCGCGAGGAATACGGCGCCAGCCAGCCGCTCAAGGGCGCGCGCATTGCGGGCTGTCTGCACATGACCATCCAGACCGCCGTGCTGATCGAGACGCTGACGGCTCTGGGCGCGACCGTGCGCTGGTCGTCCTGCAACATCTTCTCGACCCAGGACCAGGCTGCTGCCGCCATCGCCGCGACCGGCGTGCCGGTATTCGCCTGGAAGGGCCTGAGCGAGGAAGAATTCTGGTGGTGCATCGAGCAGACCATCAAGGGTCCCGATGGCTGGACACCGAACATGATCCTCGATGACGGCGGCGACCTGACCGTGCTCATGCACGACAAGTACCCCGAGATGCTGAACGACGTGCGCGGCCTGTCCGAAGAGACGACCACGGGCGTGCATCGCCTGTGGGAAATGGCGAAGAAGGGCACGCTGAAGGTTCCGGCCATCAACGTGAATGACAGCGTCACCAAGTCGAAATTCGACAATCTCTATGGCTGCCGCGAGAGCCTGGTAGACGCCATCCGCCGTGGCACCGACGTCATGATGGCGGGCAAGGTTGCCGTGGTTGCCGGTTATGGCGACGTGGGCAAGGGCTCGGCCGCCTCGCTGCGCAATGCAGGCTGCCGCGTGCTAGTGACCGAAGTCGATCCGATCTGCGCCCTGCAGGCCGCGATGGAAGGCTATGAGGTCGTGACGATGGAAGCCGCCGCACCGCGTGGCGATATCTTCGTGACCTGCACAGGCAATGTCGACATCATCACCGTCGAGCATATGCGCGAGATGAAGCACCGCGCCATCGTGTGCAATATCGGGCATTTCGACAGCGAAATTCAGGTCGAGGCCCTGCGTAACTACAAGTGGGACAACGTCAAGCCGCAGGTGGACGAGATCGAGTTCCCCGACAGCAAGCGCATCATCCTGCTGTCTGAAGGCCGCCTCGTGAACCTCGGCAATGCCACGGGTCACCCCTCCTTCGTGATGTCGGCCTCCTTCACCAATCAGACGCTGGCACAGATCGAACTCTGGACGGCAAAGCCGGGCCAGTACGACGTCAAGGTCTACACCCTGCCGAAGAAGCTGGACGAGAAGGTGGCCGCGCTGCATCTCGCCAAGGTCGGCGCCGAGCTGAGCAAGATGAGCGACAAGCAGGCCGATTACATCGGCGTGCCGGTTGCCGGTCCGTTCAAGCACGAAGAATACCGCTACTAAGAGGGTTACGCAGGGCTGAGCCCTGCAAATCACCGGAGGGCTGGACCCTCTGGTTCCCCTCTTGCAGGGATGAAAGGGGTTCGCCCCTTTCCGGGGAGCGGGGCAGAGCCCCGCCTCTTCCATCAGGGAGACGCGCATGACCCGAAAACGCTCCGCCCCCAGACCTGCCCGCTCAAAACAACCCGGCTCCCGGCGGGCAGCATTACGCCTCTGGGCCATGCCCACGCTGATCATTGCCGGGCTGTTTGCCGGGGCCATCGGGTGGCAGGCCCTGACCGCCCATCGGCACGCAGCACAAGTTGGCGGGCCCTATAGCCTGATCGACAGCGCCAATCACCCAACCACTCAGGCGCGTTTCGCCGGGCATCAAACCCTCATCTATTTCGGCTATACACACTGCCTCGACGTCTGCCCGTTGACGCTCGCAACAGTGGCGCAGGCCTATACGCTGCTTCCGCCCGGAACACAGCGCCCCGTCCCGCTTTTCATCACACTCGATCCGGAGCGCGACCGCCCCGAGGATATCGGGGTCTATACGCGGCGCTTCTCACCCGAGATCATCGGTCTGACGGGCACAGCCGCCCAGATCGATGCTGTCGCCAAGGCCTTTCATGTGACGTCCCATGTGACCGTGGACCCCATGGCAGGCCATGACAGGGGCGATGAGGGAATGGGTGATTATCGGATCGACCATTCCTCCGTGCTCTATCTGATGGATGGCCAGAATCACCTGCAGGCCATCCTGCCAGCTGATTCGAGCCCCGCCACGGTGGCCCATAATCTCGCGCCCTATCTAGCGAAGCGCTGAAAACCGCCCGCCCAGAAACCGCCCCGCCAATGCCAGCAGCAGCAACGAGGCCCCAAGCTCGGGTAGAAGAATTCCCATAACCCCCATGACCGTCAACGCACCCCAGCCAATGGGTCGCGGCGAATTCTGCGGGGCATCGAGATGGCCCGGCCGGCGGCGCCTGAGCCAGAGCATGAGCGCTGCCACCGAGGCAAGGGTGAGCAAGAGCGCGACAATGAGGTTCAGGAGCAGATTCAGGACCCCGAACAGATGCCCCTCGTGGAAGGCGACGCCGTAGCCGATCAACCGGTCGGACAGCCTTTTATCGGCAAAACGGGTGACATGAGTGACCTCCCCTTGCGCTGTCACGCTGGCCTCGACCCGCTTCGGGCGGTTCTGGGCATCGGAGCGTATGTGCCATACGTCCTTGGCACTGGCTGGCGGGGTGATGAGGGTTGGCGCAGGGAAAGCAAGCTGGCGCGCCGTTTCATACACAGCGTCCAGCCCCCCCTGCGGCGACATGGGCTGAGGCGCGGCGTCCATTGCCATGCCCGCCATTTCGGCGTCCGACATGCCAGGCATGGTGGCATGGCCTGAAAGTGTCGCAGCGATAGGTACCGCCCCGATCTCCCAGTCCTGGACGGCAACCAGCCTGCCGATACGGCTTTCGACCGCAGCGAAGGCCGAGCCCCAGACAAAGGACCAAGGCAGACCGGACACCAGAAACAGCACAAGAACGAGCGAGATCCACATCCCCCCGACAGCATGGAGGTCGCGCCAGAACAGGCGATTTTTCGCGCTCAGCCTCGGCAGGATGGTACCGCCCGCACCCGCTTTTCGCGGCCACCAGAGCAGGAGTCCGGTTACAATCAGGACCAGTGTCCAGGACGCGACCATTTCCATGATGACGGAACCCCAGTTGCCGATCAGCAATTGCCCGTGCAGCCGGAACACCAGCCGTTCGAAACGCGTCTGCTCGTCGCGCTGGGCCAGAACCCTGAGCGTGACAGGGTCGATATAGACACGCGCCACATCTGCCCCATGAGCCACTAGAACACGTGTGGCCTGAGTTTTGCGGAACGGCATCTCCAGTGCGAGGAAATGCCCTCCCGGCACGGCGGCCAGTGCGGCGTCACGCTGGGCGCTCACGGTTTGCGGCGATCCTTGCGTAACGGCATGATCGATATGGCGGTCGAGCCAGGTCTCGATCTGGGGTTTGAACAGATAGAGCGATCCGGTCACGCAGAGCATGATCACGAAGGGCAGGCAAAACAGCCCGGCGAAGAAATGCCAGCGCCAGAGCATGGCCCGATCGGGCCAGACCGGACGGGAATAAACAGAGCGAGGGGTGCGGGAATTCTGTGTCATGGTCATTCCTCAGAACCGTACCCTCACACCGCCAAAAAAGGCGCGTGGGCTACCCGCATAGATCGAGCCTGTCTTTGCAGCCAATACGGAGGCTCCAGCCTGCTGCCCATTGGCGAGAAGGCTGTCACTGATGGTCGTCGCCCCTGCGGCATAGACAGTATTGGCGACATTCTGCACCTCGACATAGCTGTGCAGACGATGCACCCAACCCAGCCTTGCGGGCGGGTCGTAATGCACCTCCAGATTAAGCAGACCATATCCGGGGACTTTGAGCAGATTGGCGTTGTCGATAAAAAAGGCGCTGCGCCATGTCACTTCGGCAAATCCGCCAAGCCCCTCAAAGGACCCTGAAGGCTGGTCATAGAGCACACGCCCATTCAGGAAATGCGGCATGACCCCGGGGATCAGATTCCCGTTGCGTGAAAAGCTGCGTGACAGCGTGCTGTTTGACAGGATCTCGGTGTAATTCGCGTAGATCTGGTTGTCATAGGTATAGGACAGGCGCAGCTTCGCCCCCGGCAGGCTATGCGGAAGGGCCTGCCACGTAGCGGCAAGTTCCACGCCACGATGCTGCGAGGCCGGCGCATTGAAGGTGTAGCTGCCTGCCTGGGTATTCACCCCAGCCGACTGGCTGACCAGTTCGTTCCTGTAGAATTCATAAAATCCGGTCGCCTGGATATCCACAACCGGCGACGGGTGCCATGCCGTGCCCAGATCGATCCCGAGGCTGCTCTGGCTCTTGAGCTGGGTGTTGTTGCCGTAATTGCCCTGCGGTGTGACGAAAAAGCTGGAATAGCCCGGCGTGGCATAGGCCGTGCCGAGCCGCGCATGCCAGGTCCAGGCCTTGTCAGGGGTGAAGACGACCGAGGCCTCAGGGGCAAGGTTGAAAAAGCGCCGGTTGGCCGTGATGTATTGCGCCCGCGTGGCGGTGGCGCTGCGGCTATAGACGGTCTGCACCGCTCCAATATCGGATTGCGTGCCACCAAGCCCGATCACCGCATGCCA
>NZ_AYXS01000010.1:34461-36010 GCF_000505765.1 Asaia sp. SF2.1
TCTGGGCGCAAACTGCCAGTCTTCCTCAAAACGCAGGCCGATATTCCACTGATGGCCATAAGAGGTCGATGTCTCGCTGCCCCGCATGGCCCCCGCCTGCGGCAACAGGGCATAAACCTGATAGCCGTAATCCATGTAGTCGAAATTCGCCCCGACAAAGCTGGTAAGGGGCGTTTTACCGAGCGTGTCGCGACGGGTGAGATCCGTCTGGACATTGTAGGAGTTGAAAGGCCCCACAAAGGCTGTGGTCGAAGTCGGCTGCTCGACATGGCGCTGGTCATAGGTGAACTGGGTGCGCCAGACCATACGCGGCGTGAAATCGTGCTCCCATCGCAGCCCAACGATACTGCGCCTATCGAAGCGACCCAGATTGGCCTGTTGCGGTGTCACGGCGGTCTGTGCGCCATAGGCGCCGTTGCGATAGAGCGAAACCGTGCCGCATCCGGCAGCGGCCCCGGAAGCCGTAGCGCATCCCCGCTGATAGGGATTGAGTCGATACTGGTTCAGTGACAGCCGCAGCGGCAGGAACGCATCGGTCACGTTATTGATGAATTTCAGAACAAGACGGTCGCTGGGGGAGAGCGATACACGCAGGCGCATGTTCTCGGTCGAGGTTGCATACTGACTATTGGCAATAAATCCGTCGCTGCGCACATCGCTGGCAAAAAGCATGAAGTCATAGACTCGATTGCCTGCGCCCAGCGTCATGTAATTGTTGAACATGCCAAAGCTGCCGAAATCCGAGCCGAGTTCGAGCCCGTGGATCGACGCGCCGCTGCGCGTGCGGAAATTGATTGCGCCATTGATGGCGTAGTTTCCGTAAAGCGTGGAGGCCGGCCCCTGAAACACATCGACCCCCTCATAGGCATGAGGATCGATCAGATCGGCACGCGCCGTGCCATCGGGCTGGGTGACGGGAAATCCGTCCTCGGATACTTGCAGGTTGCGCAGCCCGTAGGATTGACGGGCGCCTGACCCGCGGATGGAGACCACGGTATCACGCGGGCCGTTCCCCTGAAGGAAGCTCGCCCCCGGCACCGTCACCAGCATGTCCGCCACGTTCTGGGCCACATGACTGGCAAAATCCGTGCGCTCGGCGCTGTAGGTGGTCTGGCCCACAGGCGAGAGGGTGACAGGCCCGCGCGCCTGTCCCCTGACGAGGATGGACTCAGGCACGGGTTTTGCTTCCCCATGCGCGGTCGGATTCACAGATCGGGGGGCTGCCAGCCGGTCAGGTCTGTGGGGCGACCCGGCTGAAGGGGTATGTGCGGACGGGGCGCGCACCGGATGATGCGCCGGCCATTCCGGGTTGGTAGCCGGAACGGTGGACGCGAAAGAGGATGCGCAGCCCCATGCAAACAGGGCCGGGACTGTGCTGCCGCATAGCAGAGCAGCGCGATGAATAAGGGGCATTGACCATAAACCTGACAGGGAACGGAGGTCATGAGTCATCGGACGCGGAACAGCGCCCTGGGACATCATGAGTCGAAAGGGGTCAGGTGATGGCGGGTGGCCCCTGGGCCGAGCGGGTCACAAACCCGTCGCAGGG
>NZ_AYXS01000010.1:36110-39973 GCF_000505765.1 Asaia sp. SF2.1
GCAAGGACAAGCGCAGTCAGGAGAGGCGCATGGGACTCCATCGCGCTGACAAGACAGGCCGTGTCATCGGCACACACGGTGTCGTGATGCTTTCCACCAGAGCTGGCGGGCGCGGTGCTGTCGCACAAGACTTCAAGCGCACTCAACATACCCTGAGGGTCGTCCGATGAGAGCGTGAAGGCCGGGACTGGTGATCCGGCGACAAGACGCATTGCGACGGCAAACAGGCTCAGAAGCCAGAAAACTGCCCTTACCCTGTTGTTTTGCCGCGCAGATGCCATGACTTCTCTCACTAGGCGATCAGTCGGGCTTTGCCCACTGCCTTGATGTTGCGCCGACCATAGGCGCTCGCAGAATTGCCGAGCGACGGGCTTAAAAGCCACATGGATGCCCGCGTCTTGCGGGGGGCAAAGACAAAGAGCAATAATATACTGATAATGAACAGGAAACATCGAGCCTTTATTTGGCTTTTACAAGACAAGGACATATCGGTCCAATTAACCATCCGCAGACGGCCGCATATCGAGAAGGCAGGTTTTCATTTCCCAATATTTCAGCATCATTGTTAAACACATATATTATAAAGATAGAAATAAATTGATAATATGTTCCATTACTGTCGAAATCTATGAATGGACATATGGATACAGATGTGAGATAGGTCGCTGAAGCATTTGTCACAGAAGCGGGAATTCAAGGGCAATGGACAGCAAGAATCCGGGATCAGACCCTGCATCGGCCGATATCGACGCTTGGGATGAACTCAGGTCCGAGGAGACCCCTGTGGCCGAAGCCGAAATGCACAGCGCCCCTTCGCCAGCCACGCTGGCAGGGTTGGACGCACTGACCGATGAGGACTTCGCTCATGACGGGCAGGCCATCGGTTTCTATCACCAGAATGGCTGCAAGACCGTCATGCATGCCTTCACCCTGGCCAATATCCTGCATACGAGCTTTCGCGTACAGGAGGCGTCGCGCTTTTATCGTGTGGCGTTCGACATGCATTCCAAAAGCCATGGTGAATATCCTCTGGCCCAGTCGCTGCTTCAGGCGCGACTGCTTTGCCTGCTGAAATCCGGTAACGATCTGCCCGCCCATGAAGTGGCCGAACTGCGCGCCCTGTGCATTCCCCATGCCAATTTCATCGAGAGTGTCTATAAAGCCTGGCGTGAAGGCGACCCCACAGGGGCCATGCGTCTGACGGCCAATGCCTTCGAGGAATTTCATACAGGTGAGGAAATCGACTCCCTGTATCTGGGCTTCGCGCTCCAGGCGAACTTCCCCTTTACCAAAGGATGCGCCGATCATCGCGTGATCCCGAACAAGCTTTTCCTCTACTGGGACAAGAACCCACCCGAAGAGATTCAGCGCAATTTCGAGTTCCATCGCCAGATTTCCGGACTCGACGTCAAGATTTTCGACAAGCCCGAGGCCGAACAGTGGCTCTATGATGTCTATGGCGTCGAGGCCCGTTCGCTTTTCCTCGGTGCGCGTCATCCGGCGGAAGCAGCCGATATCCTGCGCGTCCATGTCATTCAGGCGCTTGGCGGCTGGTGGCTCGATGCCGACATCCGCATCCGTGACGAGCAGGCCCTGCAATTCATGCTGGACCGCCACGAGCAGAACGTCCTGTTCCTGACACATAACAACGTTGTTCATAACGATTTCTTCGGTGCCGTGGCCCAGAGCCCGCTGCTGAACGAAGCCCTGCTGAACATCTACCGTAACTGCTATCTCCATCCTGGCCTGTTCATCGCCTACAAGACCGGTCCGGGCGTGTTCAACCGTGCGTTGAACCGCCTGATCCATCGCGACGTGTCGGGTCTCGCGCCTCTGGCACCGACCAGCGTGCATGACCACCATGTGTTCAGCCGCCTGATCGAGGAATTCGACACGCCCTACAAGCACCACACCCCGCACTGGCAGGCAGTCTGATCTGACTCCTGAGGGGCGCTTTCACTGGCTGTATGGCGGTACCCACCTCTGGTACTGGCGTATACTCTGAGAAAGCGCCCTTTCTGCGTCTGACGCGCCGGAAACCCATCCGGCATTACTGGCTGCACAGAGCCAGATAAAACCGTCTTGTCTAATGAGATCGGAAGTGAAACGATTAGGGAACGGGTATCCCCAGTCGACAAGGTCTCTTTCCGATGCGCTTGCTTATCCCTCTTATTGGTGTGGCGTCCTGTCTGGGCACCTCGCTGGCGGCGCGACCTGCGCCCAGCCAGTCCATGCCCCTCTCCATGCGGCCTGTCTTTGATACGCTGGTCCTTCCCGATGCTCCGGGTTTGTGGAACCGCACCGGCTCCGGTCATCCTGGTCCCGGCTACTGGCAGAACCGCGCCGATTATCGCATCGACTCACGCATCGATACGGGCAGCCAGACCCTGAGCGGCGCGGAGACCATCACCTATACGAATAACAGCCCCGATGCCCTTGAGGTGTTGTGGCTGCAACTCGACCAGAACATGTATCGCAAGGATTCCCGCTCATGGGTGGCCTATCCGGACTGGCATCCTGCCAGCTCGGATGGCTTCGTGATCGAGCATGTTGCTATTGAGGAAAACGGCCATGAGAAGCCGGTCTCCTTTCGTATTTCAGACACGCGCATGCAGATCACCCTACCTGCCCCTCTTGCCGCGGGCGGAAAGCAGCTCAGGCTGCATGTTACGTGGCATCACACCATTCCCGGCCTCTGGGGCGGTCGTACTGCCGTCACCCCGGTCAAGGACGGGAAGATTTACGAGATTGCCCAATGGTATCCTCGCATGAGCGTTTATGACGATCTGCGCGGCTGGGACACGCTCCCTTATCTGGGGCAGGAATTCTATCTGGAATATGGCACCATCGACTACGCCGTGACCGTGCCGTGGAATTTTACGGTTGTCGGCTCAGGCGCACTCACCAACCCGCAGGACGTGCTGACCCCGACAGAGCGGGCGCGTCTGGCTGAAGCCGCCAAAAGCGACAAGCGCGTTCTCATCCGCACGGCGCAGGATGTGCTCGACCCTGCCAGCCACCTCGCCCGCTCGGGCGAGAAAACCTGGCGCTTTCATATGGAAAACACGCGCGACGTGGCCTTTGCGGCCTCGCCTGTTTTCATCTGGGATGCTGCCAGACTCGACCTGCCTGCCCTGCCCGCAGCCAAAGGCCAGAAACCGCAGCCGCGTCTGGCCATGTCCGTCTATCCACGCGAAGGCGCAGGGCCGCAGGCATGGGACCGCTCGACGGAATATGTCAAACACGCGATCGAGTATTTCTCGTCGCAATGGTATCCCTATCCCTGGCCCAACGCCGTCAATCTTGGCGGCCATGGCGCGGGGATGGAATATCCGGGCATCGTATTCGATGGCTGGCAGGACAGGAACGACGTACTGTTCTGGATCACCACGCATGAGCTGGGCCACGGCTGGTTCCCCATGATCGTCGGCAGCAATGAGCGCCGCCATGCGTTCATGGATGAGGGATTCAATACCTTCATCGACGCCTATGCCTCACAGCATTTCAACCACGGTGAATACGCGCCCAAGAAAGACGCGGAATTCGCTCCGGAAACAGGTGACCCGGCGAAGGATATCGTGCCGGTGCTCACCGCCACCGATGCGCCAACCCTGATGATGCTTTCTGAACTCGTGCCAGAGAAATACCGCCACAAGGTGACCTATTTCAAAGGTGCCTACGGGCTGATGCTGCTTCGAGAGAAAATCCTCGGGCCAGAGCGCTTCGATGATGCGTTCAGGGCCTATATCCGGGCCTGGGCCTTCAAACACCCCACGCCGTCGGATTTCTTCCGCTTCATGTCCAGCGCGGCGGGAGAGGATCTAACCTGGTTCTGGCGCGGCTGGTATTTCGAGAACTGGTGG
>NZ_AYXS01000010.1:40015-40168 GCF_000505765.1 Asaia sp. SF2.1
CCACAATACCGTCTGGATGGCGTGACCACCCAGCCCGCAAAGGAAGGGCAACCCGGCAGCATCGCCATTGGTGTGCGCAATGAGGGCAAGCTTCTTCTGCCTGTGCTGCTGCGTGTAACCTGGCAGGATGGGTCGCAACAGGAGCGTCTCATC
>NZ_AYXS01000010.1:40246-40993 GCF_000505765.1 Asaia sp. SF2.1
CCGACAGAGGCCTGGGCGCTTCATGACCGGCTGAGCCTCAGCTTTCCCGATCACGGTGCAGTCAAGACGATTGCGCTCGACCCTGATCAGGGTCTGCCCATTCCCGATCGCAGCGAGCTGAGCCTGTCGCCCCAGGCAACGACAACCGCCCCGCAGGAACATGCTCACCCCTGAAATCCCTATTCCTGAATACAGCCTGCCGATTTTCGGCAGGCCAGCCGAAACATCAGGGACGGGAATTCATCATTCTGGCAGGGCCGATCGTCCCGGTACCTGCCAGAATAATGCGTTCAGATGGCGAGGCCTTCCGTGCGCTCGCTCCAGTGGGTCGAGCCACCCGAGGCGGATGCCTCGCTGCGCTCAGCACTGTCGAAGCCGAAAAACATCTGAGCCTCGGCCCAGACGAGTGAGGACTGGGCCATATGGCCGTGTGTCGCGGCACCCTGCGGCCCATGGCCCCGGCTGCCATGGCTTTGCGCCAGCAAGCGGGCAAGATCGGCGGCGCCGGTCGAAAGATATCTGATCATTCAGTCTGACCCTTGCGACTGCGCCCCCGACCGGAGCATTTCCCCCAGCCAGACAAAGGCGCATGGAAAAAACGGCCGAAGGATTGTCGTCGCGGGGGTTCTCTCCCGGGATTTCAATCCGCCGGAGGGGCATGGGAAAAACCGCATTACCCCGGAAACAGGGTCAGCCTATATGATAGTGAGAGTCGTTCTCAACAACTATTTTCATGACGATAGGGCG
>NZ_AYXS01000010.1:41031-41148 GCF_000505765.1 Asaia sp. SF2.1
AAAGAGCAGCGAGCGCGTCTTTCTCTTCGAGAATGGCCCGTCTCTCCTCGGCAAGATAGGGCCGCACAGCCCGCGCCAGAGCCGGATCTCGGATATAGTGGGAAGAATAGGTCAGGC
>NZ_AYXS01000010.1:41291-42503 GCF_000505765.1 Asaia sp. SF2.1
ATGCGTGATGGCAAAATCAATGGCGCGATAATAACACAGCTCGAAATGCAGGAAGGGCCACTCGCCCTCGCATCCCCAGTTGCGCCCATAGAGCGTATCGCGCCCTGCCAGATTCAGCGCGGCTGCCACGGGCTCGCCCTCGTGCAGGGCCTGCATCAGCACGATTTTCTCACCCAGACGCTCTGACAGACCCGAGAAGAAAGCACGGGTCAGATAGGCCTGTCCCCATTTGCGGTCGATGGTCGCCTGATAGAATCCATAAAACCGATCCCAGTCGCGGCCGGTGATTTCCGGCCCGCGCAAGGTGCGAAATTCCAGCCCGCATCCCTGTGCATCACGCCGCTCGCGACGGATCGCCTTGCGTTTGCGCGAGGCCAGCGCTTCGAGAAACTGCTCGAAATCCTGATAACCATTGTTATGCCAGTGATATTGCAGGCCCAGCCGCTCCATCCAGCCATGTGAGGCCAGAGCCTCCTGCTCCTGACCGGTGCAGAATGTCATGTGAATGGAGGACAGACCCAGCTCCTGACAGGCCCGACGCAGCGCATCGCCAAAGACCCCGCGTACTGTCCCTTCCGTCAGGTGATCATGGGTCAGCCGGACTAGATCGATGAGCAGACGCGGCCCGCTGACAGGAGAAAACGGGACGGCGATCTGAAGCTTGGGATAATAATCGCCCCCGGCCTGCTCATAGGCGCGCGCCCAGCTCTGGTCGAAAACATATTCTCCGTAGGAGTGACCCTTGAGAAACAGGGGGGCTACGGCAAGCAACGCCTCGCCGTTCCTGAGCGCCGCATAACGCGGCAGCCACCCTGTTCTGACCCCGACAGAGCCGCTTTCCTCAAGCGTCAGGAAGAAACCGTGGGACAGAAAGGGGTTATCGTCCCCGGCACAGCGATCCCAAAGAGCGGCGTCAATTTCGGCAATGGACGCATGAAGCGTCAGGGACCAGTCTGTCATGGGCAGCATGTGGTCCGGGCCTGGGGGCAAAACAACCTTGTCCGGCATCGTCAGACTGTAAAACGTGGCGTTGCGCTTCCTGCGCGCCTGTCAGGGGTGATTGACGAGCGCACGGCAGTCCCGAAAAGCGCTGTCAGGCGCGGCAGCAGAAATGCCACGCCCACAGGGCTTTTTGAGGGGGTGATCAGGCTATTTCGATCAGCGCCTCAACCTCGACCGGTGCATCCAGCGGCAGGGAGGGTACGCCGATGG
>NZ_AYXS01000010.1:42611-42752 GCF_000505765.1 Asaia sp. SF2.1
GACGGTGGCGTGCTGCGTGAAATCAGGCGTGCAGGCAATGAACCCACCAAGACGCACAATGCGCTTCACGCGGGCCAGATCGCCCAGTTCGGCCTGCACCTGTGCGAGAATGTTGAGAAAGCAGAGCTCGGCACATTCACG
>NZ_AYXS01000010.1:42829-42959 GCF_000505765.1 Asaia sp. SF2.1
CCCCAGCTCGGCCGCAACATCCTCACCCAGCTTGCCCGTGGCCTTGAGCGTACCGCCTGAAAGCGGTAGCTGGCCCGAAACGACAAGAAGCGAGCCCGTGCGTGCCACAGGCACATAGGTTGCCACCGGG
>NZ_AYXS01000010.1:43027-50130 GCF_000505765.1 Asaia sp. SF2.1
GCTGCGGCCTTGGGCAGTGCAAGCCCAAGAGCGGTTAAACGGGCGGTCGGGGTTTCGTCAGGGGTCTGTGACATCGGCTTGTCTCCTTGCAGAGGGGCTGAGGGAATCTCCCTCAGCTGACCAATCGCAGCCTGCCACGCTCATGCGGCGGAAGATCACCCGGAATATCGAGCGGCAACATCGGATCCTCCTCGATCACGTGAGGATCTTCGGGTGCGCTGTCGGGCAGACGCTTCCCCAGATAACTATCTGACAACGCCCTGAAGGCATAATCAAGCAGCGATGAGGCATAAGCCGCCACAGGATCGCCTTCGACCGTACCGGCAGGCCCGAAGCGCGTATGGGCAAACTGCTCGACATACGCCGCCAGCGGGGCACCGTGCTGAAGGCCGATGGTCACGGCCTGTCCGACGCTTTCAAGCAGGCCACGCACCATCGCGCTCTCACGACCGGGCGTAAGCGAGATCTCGCCCAGCGAGCCATCTTCATATTCACCCGTCCTCAGATAGAGCCGATGGCCGCCAATCGCGCTGCGCTGCGTGAACCCGCCGTGACGTGCCGGCAGGGGGCGACGCACACCGCGCTCCAGACGCGCACGCAAAGGCAGGGGCGACGCCGGGTCAGGACGCGCCGGCATACGATCAACAAACCCGGTCAGGGCGCGATGCATCAGCAGATGGGCATCGGGCCCGGGCTGAGGCAGGGGGGTTTCGCCCAGTACCGCACGGGCGAACGCGCCTTCCAGCGTCAACCCGCGATGCGCCAACCGTGACAGGGCACTTGCACGCAGCGTCCCATCGGCACGCAACGGCGAGAAGATGGGAGCCAGACCACACGCTTCAACGCCCAGCAGGGCATCGACAGGGCCGGGCTGGGAGAAGCCGGTCTCGATCAGCACCCTGTTGGGCAGATCGGGCAGCGTATCCTCCATCTCGTCGCGTATCTGGCGCCCTGTAACCTCAAGTCCCGGGATCGGGCAGGAGACGGGAGGCAGCGGCACAGGCCCTGCACCCTGACGCGCAAGGGAGGTGGCAAGCCAGCACAGATAGCAGGCCGCATCGCGCCCGGTCTCACTGTCATAATCGAGCCCCATAAGGGCGAGACAGCTATCCAGATTGGTCAGAAGCAGCGTCCCTGCGGGGCCACCCTGAGCCTCCTGCTCGGGTGTTGCGGTGGCAGGACCGTCGAAAAGCGGCAACTCACCGTTGAGCATGGGGCCATTGACCGCATGGAGGCGGCGCAGGGCGCTACAGGCCAGGCGAATGAGCGTGACAAAGGCCTCGCCGTTGAAATCACCCTCCTGAACAAAAGCCGCCAGATTGACTACGAACCCGCTGCGACGATCGACCTGCCCCTGCCAGAGTGGCGCCATCGGCGCCATCTGTCGTTCCAGCAACGCAGCTGCCAGCGCAGCACCAAGACCGGCACTGCCCACAGACTCACCCGGCAGGGCAGGCAGGCTGGTCAGCCGGTCGAGCCAGCGTGCGGCCTCGCTCGAAAGGCGCAAGGCGCCAGTCGATGCCGAAAGCTGCAAAAGCGCTATCGCCGCTTCGTCTTCCCAGCTTGCAGGAAGGGTTACGGCGCGCAGGGCGAGATCGTCCGGATCGGCAGCGACATGCGTTGTGCGCATACGCACCCCGTTCCAATGGAGAAGCGTTGTCATAGCCTTGAATCTAGGCATCGACTCGGGCCGGGAAAAGGGTGTTTCGGCACCGCCCACAGGGGATAATGGTCCGCAAAATGGGGATATGGTGGATAACATTCCCGCCCCCCGCCAGGGCAGGGTGATAGACGCTTGCGAGCGAAGCCTGTAGGACTGGCAGGGTTGTCTTTCAACAGCGCACCCTTTCCGGGGTCCAAGCCTGCGAGTTGCCAAATCCCATGAGTTCACTGTCTGGCGTGCGCCCCCGTCGCGATCTTCTCGAACTGACGACCGGCTTCGTGGTTCTTGCGATCCTGGCGGCCCTGCTTGCCCTTGCCGTTCTGGGCCGTCATCAGGGTGGCAGCGACGGCTATATGCTCAAGGCCGTTTTCAACCAGATCGATGGTCTTTCGGTCGGGTCGGATGTCCGTCTGGCCGGCATCACGGTGGGCCATGTCACCTCCGAGCAGGTCGATCCGAAAAGCTATCGTGCGCAGGTCAGCTTCACGGTACGCAATGGCATCAATCTGCCAACCGACAGTGCCGCCATCGTGACGTCTGACAGCCTGCTTGGAGGGAAGTATATTGCTCTCTCCCCCGGCGGCGATGAAAAGAACCTGACACCCGGCTCCGTCGTAGGGCAGACCCAGGGGGCCATCAGCCTCGAACAGCTTCTGAGCAAGTTCATTTTCTCGGTGACGGACTCGCTCGACAAGAGCCGCAAGGCCGCCACCCCATGAGCGAGGCGACGCCCTGGACCGACCGCAATGGCACCCCGATTGCTTGCGTAGAGAAACTCAAGGTCCTGCGTGAAAACGACACCGAGCTGCGCCAGACGCTGCAGGACGTGTTCGAGGATGCCTTGCTGATGGGTGTCGCCCCCGATGCCATGCGCCGCCATCTGGCTGGCATGATCGACGCGCTGGAAGAACTCAATCCATGAAATGCGCCCTATGAAACGCACCGGGATACACGCTCTTTTCCAGACACAGGGCCACAAGCGCGTCCTGCGTTTGTCCGGCCTCACGCCTGTGACTGTCATTGCCCTCATGACCGCCTCTTCCATGCCCGCTCTGGCGGCGGAAGCCGTGGCGCCTCCGGTGATGTATCCGGCTGGTCTGTGGCAAGGTCGCGGTGAGGCTGTGATCCGCGTTCTCAACCGAACCGACTCCCATATCGAGACAATGACCATTCCGGTTGGGGGGCAGGCGCAATATCGCAGCCTGCATCTTGGCGTCACGCGCTGCGTCGAACGTCCCGAAACCCTGCCGAGCAATGCGGCAGCCCTCATCACCACCAGTGACGACACGGACCCCGGTGCCCATTACACGGGCTGGATTCTGGCGCAGGAACCTTCACTCGGCACCTACAAGAGCGCGCTCTACGGCATTTCAGTGGTTGCATGCTCTGGCCCGAAGGCCGACCCCACACTCGCCCCACTGCCGCAGCCGGTCGTGCCTGTTCTGGGCGCGAATACGCCTGATAGCGCGCAGAGCCAGCCGGGCGATCTGAACGATCCGTCCCAAGGTTCTGCCGCGTTACCTGTGCGCTCCGGCACACTCCCGGCAAATGGCGGTAACCCGGCCAGTGGTGCTTCGGCCGGGCCGACCCGCCTTACGCCGCTCGGTGACCCCGCAAACAGCTCACACCCCATGGGAGGGGCTTATAATCAGCCCACCCGCAACGAGACGAGCCAGGGACAATCACTCCCTCGTCCCCCCCAGTCTCCTTCGTCCAGCGCCGATCAGGGTGGTCCCATGCAACTAGCGCCCCTTTCGGGCGGGCCGGTATCAAACAGCGCGCCATCGAATGGCGGTGGTCAGCCCCTTCCACCCCCGCAGCCCTACGGACAGTAACATCGCAGGCCTGCCCATTGACGGCGTGGCGCCCGGTTGCCACGCCGTCCGACAAGCCCGATCCAGTGTCGCGGATCGAGTGCAAAGCAACAAAATGACATGACGACCATATTCTGATCAGATTTGTGGCTGATAACGCAGCTGTGCCTGTATTTCGGTGCAACCGCGTATCAATGAGGAAGTTATCAAACCCATGACAACCCCCTCTCCCACGGCGACTCCGTCATCTGGCCCAATCGCGCCCTCTGCGGATCACGCAGCCTTTCTGCTCGATTTCGACGGGACTTTGGTCGATATTGCCCCAACCCCGGCTTCTGTTCAGGTCGAGCCCGGCCTGATCGAGACATTGCTGCGCCTCAGAGACCGTTGCGGCGGTGCGCTTGCCATCGTTACCGGGCGTCCGATCGAACAGATCGACCATTTTCTGCCTGGTATTCCGACCGCTGTTGCAGGCGAGCATGGGCTTACCCTGCGCCGCAGCCTCGATGGACAGGAAGAACCTGTTGTCACAACGCCCCTGCCCCCGGAATGGCAAAGCCGTGCCGAAGCCCTGATAGGGCGTTTCCCAAATACGGCGCTCGAACGCAAGAAGGCGGGGCTCGTGCTGCATTATCGCGGCAATCCCGACGCTGGCATCATTTTCGAGCAGGAAATCATCGCATGGCTGGCGGGTCAGGATGATTTTGAAATCCATCCGTCCAAGATGGCCTGGGAAATCCGCCTTGCCGGTATTCACAAAGGCAATGCCGTCGAGGCTCTGATGGCGCAGCCTCCTTTCGCCGGACGCGTGCCGGTTTTTGTCGGTGACGACGTGACTGACATGGACGGCGTTCGGGCCGCCAAGGCCCTTGGCGGGTTCGGTTATCTCATTCCTGATGACTTCCCGACCGCCCATGAATTCAGGGCATGGCTTGCCCGTTATGTGGAGACTGCCTGATGGGTCGCCTCGTCGTTGTTTCCAACCGTGTCCCTGCTCCGCGCGAACGCAGCCAGCCCGCAGGCGGTCTGGCCGTGGGCGTACGCGATGCCGTGCGTGGCACGGAGAGCCTCTGGTTTGGCTGGTCAGGCCGCCACACCACGCAATCTCGCGAGCAGACGCCCAAGCTCGACACCCATGAGAGCTGCACCTATGCCACGATCGATCTGACGCGCAGCGAGTACGAGCATTTCTACGAGAAATTCTCCAACGGGCTGCTCTGGCCGCTCTGCCATTATCGCATCGGGATCATCGACTACAAACGGATCGATTATCAGGTCTATCGCGAGGTCAATGCCCTCTTTGCCGATCAACTCGTTCCTCTCTTGCGCGAGGACGATACGCTCTGGGTGCATGACTACCATCTCTTCCCGCTGGGCGCGAAGCTGCGTCGGCGTGGCGTAAAGGCCAAGATCGGCTTTTTCCTGCACATTCCGTTCCCGCCCTGGAGCGTGACACGTGTGCTTCCCTGCGCCGAGGAAATGCTGCGTGAGATGGCTGCCTATGACCTCATCGGTGTGCAGACCGAGGAAGATGCCCGCAACATGAACGGGTGCTTCGAAGCCAATAATCTGCCCAACCGCGCCGTTCATTTCCCGATCGGCATCGACCCGGTCGAATTCAGCGAGCAGGCCGAACAGAATGTCATGGCCGAGGAGGTGCAGCGCCTTCATGCGTCCCTTCGTGGCCGCAAGCTCATCCTTGGCGTGGATCGCCTCGACTATTCCAAGGGGATCCCGGAACGCATCCACGGCTACGAGACTTTTCTCAACCGCTACCCCGAGCATAAGGGTGAGACGGTTCTCCTGCAGATCACACCCGTCTCACGCGCCGGTGTCGCCAGCTATCGTGCGCTGCGTCGTGAGCTTGATGAGATGGCAGGGCATATCAATGCCATGCACGGTAACTTCGACTGGTCACCCATTCGCTACCTCACCCAGTCTGTCCCGCGCGAGGTTCTGGCCGGTTTCCACCGCATCGCCGATGTGG
The DNA here is from genome assembly GCF_000505765.1 of Asaia sp. SF2.1. Lineage (NCBI taxonomy): Bacteria > Pseudomonadati > Pseudomonadota > Alphaproteobacteria > Acetobacterales > Acetobacteraceae > Asaia > Asaia sp. SF2.1. The sequence goes on from NZ_AYXS01000010.1 coordinate 48,492, forward strand.
CACTGGTCACCCCGTTGCGCGATGGCATGAATCTCGTGGCCAAGGAATTTGTCGCTGCGCAAAGCGCCGACAATCCGGGCGCCCTCATCCTGTCATCGCTCGCCGGCGCTGCACCTGAAATGGAGCAGGCCCTCATGGTGAACCCGTATGATCACGAAGGCATTGCCGATGCGATCCATGCCGGGATCACAATGAGCCTTGAAGAGCGGCAAAGACGCTGGCAGGCTCTACACTACGACGTCACCCAGAATACCGCAGCAAACTGGGCCGATCGTTTTCTTGAAATGCTCAGAGAGACCGAAAGACAGGAATGATTGCTCGACTGACCGGTGGATTACTGTTTTTCGCCGGTATGGCCGCAATTGGCGTCGCCTGGTGGGCCGAGCACGTGCTCGGCTATGCCCCATGCGAGCTTTGCCTTATCGAGCGGGCGCCGTGGCGCATCGTCGCCTTTCTTGGCGTTCTGGCCCTGCTCATCCCGGGTATGGTCGGGTTCTGGGCCACGGTCCTAAGTCTGCCAGCCCTCGCAGCAGCCGTCATGCTGGCCGGGCTCCATAATGGTGTTGAGCAGAAATGGTGGGAAAGCCCGCTTCCTGCCTGTCACGCACCCGTATTTCATACAGGTGCCAGCTTTCGCGAGCGTATGGCCAGTATGCCTCTTCGCCCCGCCAAACCCTGCGATGACCCGACCTATCTCTTTCATCTGCCTGTTTCGATGACGGTCCTTGGCGGTATTGCCGCCGCGCTGCTGTTCATCCTTGTCAGCTATAGCGTCGTGCTTCAGGCCCGGCGCTGGCACGCGGCACGCTGAACCGGTCGCGGTTTCCGCCTGATACGCCCAATCCCTGTCGAAACAGATAGATGCTGGCAGGGCTCAGGGGATTATCCGGTTCCGAGGCCACGCAAGAAAAGTGTCAACCTCTATCCACAACGGGTCCTGCGCCTGCAATCCCCGCCCTGATCGTCGGAGCTGTAGCATTTGGCACCTCGCTGTCTATGCTTGCTATCGTGGAAAATTCTCATACGAGGTGGGTGAGAGTCTTATCTCCCGATTGCACTCGCAAGAATTCTGGGAGCTTTCGCCATATCATGACCTATGTTGCCATTTATCGGTAATTTATCTCACACAGATCGGCATAATAATAAAAAACTCCCGGAATAAAGCCCGTAAATCGAGTTTGGCACGGTGCTTGCATGAAAGAAATCAGACCATCAGGCAAAGGGCCTGAGGCACATAGGGATTTCAATCATGTTCGCATTCACCAAGTCTTTCATCGCCGCTGCCAGCCTTGTCGCTCTTGCTGCCCAGCCTGCTCTGGCGAAAGACATTGTGGTCGAGAACGTGCAGGCCGCAGCAAACCAGACGGCTCAGATTGATGTTTCCAACACCGACCTGAAATCTGACCGCGACTGGAATCGCGTTGCCGATACCATTCGTGTCAAGGCAGCCGATATCTGTGAACGTACGGTAGGCGCCAGCGATCGCCGCGAAGCCGATATCGAGGAATGCACGCAGGCCGCCTACGAAAACGGCGTACAGCAGATGCGCAATATCTATGCCCGCCGCACCCTGGCCGGCCAGACGCGTCTGGCCCGTTCGTGAGCGAAAAGGCGCTACAGCGCGCGTGGCAACAGGATG
>NZ_AYXS01000010.1:50179-71937 GCF_000505765.1 Asaia sp. SF2.1
ACGAAACGAGCGCCTATAATCCGACCCGTTTCGTCATAACGGTTCTCGGCATGGAGCGTCCCGTGAAGGGCCTCGATAATCTGGCGGCTGATCGCCAGCCCCAGGCCTGAATGCTGGCCGAAATTCTCGGTCTGGGGTCGCTCCGAATAGAAGCGGTCAAAAATATCCTCGAGTTTGAGAGGCGGAATACCCGGCCCCTCATCACTCACCGTTATACGGATCTGCCTGTCCTCGGGGCGCATGAAGAGTGTTATGTGCCCGCGCGGGGGAGAGAATGAAATGGCATTGCCAATGAGATTGCGCAGGACCTGAACAAGACGGTCCTCGACAGCCAGTACACGCAGCGGATGATTGGCATCGTCGTGAGAGTCATCAAGAATGATGATCGCGTCTTCAGGCTTGCGCGTCGTCTGATGCATCTCCGTCAGGATGGAGAGCAGCATACCGACCGCCACGGGTTCAGAGCGTGTTCGTGACAGCTCGGCGTCGATACGGCTCGCATCCGCAATGTCGGTAATCAGCCGGTCCAGACGGCGGACATCGTTGTTGATGATCGCCAGCAGGCGCGTCTGCCGTTCACGGTTCTCGATACGCGGCAACGTCTCGATGGCCGAGCGGATGGATGAAAGCGGGTTCTTGATTTCATGGCTCACATCGGCCGCAAAGCGCTCTATCGCGTCCATGCGGGCCCATAGTGCCAGCACGCTGCCACGCAGTGCCCGCGCAAGCACGCCAATTTCGTCACGGCGTACCAGCAGGGCTTCCGGCACGCTGTCAGCGCGCCCGGCCACATCGCGCATGTCATGCGACGCCACCGCAAGACGCAGCAGCGGGCGGGCGATGGTGATCGAGAGATACCATGACAGCAGGACCGTCACGGCCATTGCCGCCAGAAACAGCGAGAGTATGGAGGACCGGACGGCAAACAGCGAACGATCGACCTCCTGGGCCTGGCGCGTAAGCTGGATGATCCCCACGGTCTGACCGTCATGGATGACCGGCTCTGCCACCGTGATCACCAGCTCATGCTCGGGGGTGCGCCGGATGTAGGGCGCGGCTTCGGCACCCCGATATTCGCCTGCCGAGCGCAGAGGCGGCGGCGCATCCTGCGTTTCCAGCATGACAATCCCCTCGCGGGAGGAGAGCGGCAGCAGGGAAAGCAGCCATTCATAGGCAATTTCGATGCCGTTATTGCGTGGCGGCTGCCAGCGTGGCGGCGGCGCAGGCTCGCCCGCCCCCGACTGCCCCTTGCGGTCGCGGCGCACAAGGGCGGCTTCGTTCAGGCTGTCGGCCACCAGCGTGCCATCCGGCCCGACAAGGCGCGCGCGTACATTGGGGCTGGGTTCGGTCAACCGGAGCAACAAGGGCCGCGCCTGCGCCCCGTCGAGCATGAATTCGGCACCGGGAAAGGGATGACGGGCCGGGTCACGCACCACGGCAATCTGCCCCATAGCCGCCGCGTAGATATGGGCCTGCTCGCGCAGGGCATTCACATCGGTTTCAAGCAGGCTGTTCTGGAAGTCGTTCAGGAAAAGCAGCGTGACGGCCAGAATGGCCAGAGGCAGCGTATTGAGCAGGAAGATGCGCCGCATGAGTGGCGAGGCGAAACGCGGCAGACGGAAGCGACGTGTCGCCCGGCGGCTCTCGCGTCCCGCCTCCAGCGCCAGCGTGTCACCATGGCGAAATGAGCGCCGACGCAAGCGCTTGAAGGCCTGTGACATGCCGCCCGGCGCACCGCGCCGCGATCGCCTGCCGAATGATTCACGCTGCGGCATTCTGGCTCAGTCTTCCTTGTAGCGATATCCTATGCCGTACAGGGTCTCGATCTGGTTGAAGTTGTCATCGATCTGCCTGAACTTCTTGCGGACACGCTTGATGTGGCTGTCGATGGTGCGGTCATCCACATAGATGTTTTCACCGTAAGCCGCATCGATCAGCTGGTCGCGTGATTTCACCATACCCGGACGAAGAGCCAGCGCCTTGACCAGCAGGAATTCTGTGACGGTCAGCATGATATCCTGCCCCGCCCAGAGGCACTGATGGCGCGTCTCATCAAGGGTGAGGCTGCCACGCACAATAGCGGCGCCCGCACCTGACGTACCGCTGCCCTCGGCGCGGCTGGCATCCTGCCGGCGTAGCAGGGCGCGGATGCGCTCCAGCAGCAGGCGCTGCGAGAAAGGCTTGGTGATGTAGTCATCCGCCCCAAGGCGCAGGCCCATGAGCTGGTCCAGTTCCTCATCCTTGGAGGAGAGGAAGATGACCGGCAGGGATGAGCGCGCCCTCAGGCGCTGCAGCAGCTCCATACCATCCATGCGTGGCATCTTGATGTCCAGCACCGCCAGACTGACAGGGCGCGCCAATATGCCCTGCAGGGCGGCTTCGCCATCGGTATAGGCGTGCACAACAAACCCTTCGGCCTCCAGCGTCATCTGGACCGAAGTGAGGATGTTACGGTCATCATCCACCAGGGCGATGGTGTGCTTTGTCGTCTCCATGCGCGATGTATCCGCCTTCAATTTCTGCCTGTTGCCAATCCAAGGGGGGTTGGCATATGGCTTGTCACAGCCACCTATATCTTACCACGCGGCTGCGCCCAAGACGGGGCTGCCGAAAACGGTCGGACATCGCTGGATGGTCGACCCGAGTGTTTCCGTGGCTTCTGGCGGTCATGCTCGCCCCGTTGCGGGGGAGTACGCTGAAGCCGACCTTTTGCTGCCCGGCCTGACCGGGCCCGATTTTTCGAGGTTGCGACCACGATGACGACTGAGAACACGCTGCACGACGCGCAGAACGACGCCCCGGCACCCGAGACCGCCGAAGCGGCAGAGGCCACCACCGATACGGCAGGTCAGACACCTGAATCCCGTATTGCCGCGCTGGAAGCCCAGGTTGAGGAATTCCGCGACAAGTGGATGCGCTCCGAAGCCGAAATGCAGAATTACCGCACCCGCGCCAAGCGCGAAGTGGAAGATGCCCGCCAGTATGCGGTGCAGAAATTCGCCAAGGACGTGGTCGAAGCGGCTGAAAACCTGCAGCGTGGCCTTGCCTCCCTGCCGCCCAAGGCCGAGGGTGAAGAAGGGCTCGTCGCCAAGCTGCGCGAGGGCTTCGAGAGCACGGAACGCTCTTTCCTGGGTATTCTGGAGCGCAATGGCATCACCTGCCAGCATCCGGTGGGCGAGGTGTTCGACGCCAATCTGCATCAGGCGATGGCCGAGCAACCGAGCGACGAACACGCAGAAGGTACGGTAATGCAGGCCTGGACCCCCACCTGGACGCTTCATGGCCGTCTGCTCAAGCCCGCCATGGTCGTTGTGGCGAAGGGCGGCAACAAAGCCGCAGAATGAGGCTTGAAACCCTCGTCATGCGCTCCTAGATTTTATCTGTAACCCGCCCCTGCCGAGGTAGGGAGACGAAAACAAGGGCGTTGCCCGGTGCCTGAATGGGCCGGATGACGCCGCTGAAAGGACTGAAATATGAGCAAAGTCATTGGTATTGACCTTGGCACCACGAACTCTTGCGTCGCGATCCGCGAAGGCGATGAGACCAAGGTCATCGAGAACAGCGAAGGCGCACGCACCACGCCGTCCATGGTTGCTTTCACCGCCAACGGTGAGCGTCTCGTCGGACAGGCCGCCAAGCGCCAGGCTGTCACCAACCCTTCCGATACGCTGTATGCCGTCAAGCGTCTGATCGGCCGTCGCTATGACGACCCGACCGTCGCCAAGGACAAGGAAATGGTCCCGTACGAGATCGTACGTGGCGATAACGGCGATGCATGGGTCCGCGCCCGTGGCGAGAACTACGCCCCGTCGCAGATCTCCGCCTTCGTGCTGGGCAAGATGAAGGAAACCGCTGAGGCTTATCTCGGTGAGACCGTTTCCCAGGCCGTCATCACGGTTCCCGCCTACTTCAATGACGCCCAGCGTCAGGCAACGCGCGATGCCGGTCGTATCGCCGGTCTTGAAGTGCTGCGTATCATCAACGAGCCGACCGCTGCCGCTCTGGCCTATGGCCTTGGCAAGCGCGATTCCGGCACGGTGGCCGTGTATGACCTTGGTGGTGGCACGTTCGACGTGTCGATCCTCGAGATCTCCGATGGCGTGATCGAAGTGAAGTCCACCAACGGTGACACGTTCCTTGGTGGCGAAGACTTCGATAACCGCATCATTGGCTACCTCGCAGACGAGTTTAAGCGCGACCAGGGCATCGACCTGCGCGGCGACAAGCTGGCTCTGCAGCGTCTGAAAGAAGCCGCCGAGAAGGCCAAGATCGAGCTTTCCTCCTCCAAGGAAACCGAGATCAACCTGCCCTTCATCACGGCGGATGCCTCGGGTCCGAAGCATCTCGTGGTCAAGCTGAGCCGCGCCAAGCTGGAAAGCCTGGTTGAAGATCTGGTGCAGCGTACGCTCGGCCCGTGCCGTGCAGCGCTCAAGGATGCCTCGGTTACCCCGGCTGAAATCGACGAAGTCATTCTCGTTGGTGGCATGACGCGTATGCCGAAGGTCATCGAGACCGTGAAGCAGTTCTTCGGCAAGGAACCCGCCCGCAACGTGAACCCTGACGAAGTGGTGGCGATCGGTGCCGCAGTTCAAGGCGCCGTGCTCAAGGGCGACGTGAAGGATGTTCTGCTTCTCGACGTGACCCCGCTTTCGCTGGGCATCGAGACTCTGGGCGGTGTCTTCACCCGTCTGATCGATCGCAACACGACGATCCCGACCAAGAAGAGCCAGACCTTCTCGACGGCTGATGACAACCAGAACGCCGTGACCATCAAGGTCTATCAGGGCGAGCGCGAAATGGCGGCAGACAACAAGCTGCTCGGTAATTTCGACCTCACCGGAATTGCTCCGGCTCCGCGTGGCGTGCCGCAGATCGAAGTCACGTTCGACATCGATGCCAATGGTATCGTCAACGTGTCGGCCAAGGACAAGGCGACCAACAAGGAACAGCAGATCAAGATCCAGGCTTCTGGTGGTCTGAACGATGCCGATATCGACCGTATGGTGAAGGAAGCCGAGGCCAATGCCACGGCAGACAAGGCCAAGCGCGAGATGGTCGAGCAGCGCAACAGCGCCGAGGCCCTGATCCATCAGACTGAAAAGTCGCTGACCGAAGCTGGCGACAAGGTTCCGGCAGCTGACAAGGCTGAGGCGGAATCGGCAGTGGCTGCGACCCGTGAAGCCATGAACGGCACGGATCTTGAGGCCCTGAAATCGGCGACCGAGCGTCTGACCCAGGCTGCCATGAAGATCGGTCAAGCTGTGTATGCCCAGTCTCAGGCTGAAGAGGGTGCCGCCGGTGGCGAAGCCCATGCTGCCAAGGACGAAAACGTCGTCGATGCCGATTTCGAGGACGTGGACGACAGCAAGAAGCACTGATCTCCCCGAGGAGGGGTTCGCCCCTCCAGAGGCTCGATGCTTTTGACGCCCGTCCTTCCTGAGGGAAGGGCGGGCGTTTCGCCGTTCAGCCTGGCGCGGTTTTATCCGCGCTGCTTTGATTGCCCCCGCTGGTCATTACAGGCCGCATATTCTGATCCCTGGATCTCCTGACGAGGACTCCCATGGCCACCAAGATCGATTTCTACGCTGTTCTTGAAGTCTCCCGCACAGCCTCTGCCGATGAGCTCAAAAAGGCCTATCGCAAGCAGGCCATGCGCTTTCATCCCGACCGTAATCCGGGCGATGAAACGGCCGAGCACAAGTTCAAGGAAATCAACGAAGCCTATGATGTTCTGAAAGACGAACAGAAGCGTGCTGCCTATGACCGCTTCGGTCATGCTGCCTTTGAAAATGGCGGTATGGGCGGCGGTGGTTTCGGGGGCGGATTCGGCGGCGGTGGCCTCGATGACATCTTCGAGATGTTTGGCGACATGATGGGGGGGCGTCGTGGTGGCGGCCGTCGTCGCACCGGCAACGACATTCAGGTTCAGGTCGAAATCTCGCTTTCCGAAGCCTATGAAGGCGTCAAGAAACCGGTCGAAATCCGTACCCGTGTCGCCTGCGAAAGCTGCCATGGTACGGGGTCGGCTGACAGCAACCCCGGCGATGTTACCTGCCCGACCTGTCATGGCGCTGGTGCCGTCCGTGCACAGCAGGGCTTTTTTCTGGTCGAGCGTCCCTGCCCCACCTGCAAGGGCTCGGGCAAGGTCGTGCGCAATCCCTGCAAGAGCTGCAAGGGAAGCGGCACAACCGAGCAGACGCGTTCGATCGAGGTTCCCATTCCCGCCGGCGTGGAAGATGGTACACGCATCCGCCTGACGGGCGAGGGCGAAGCCGGTGGCAGCGGTATCCAGCCGGGCGATCTCTATGTGCATGTCGCAGTGGGTGGCAGCGATATCTTCCAGCGCGATGGAGCCAACATCTATTGCCGCGTGCCGCTTCGCATGACGCAGGCGGCGCTCGGTACGGAAATCGAGGTCCCTGTTATCGATGGCAGCCGCGCCAAGGTGAAGATTCCCGCCGGCACGCAATCGGGCGAGAATTTCCGCCTGCGTGGCAAGGGTTTCTCGGTGCTGCGCTCCAGCGCACGGGGTGATATGTATATCCAGGTTGCCGTGGAGACACCGCATCACCTCAATGCCCGCCAGAAAGAGCTTCTCGAGGCTTTCGAGGCCGAGGCTGGTGAGGCGCAGGAGCAGGAAAAGGCCAATCCCGAGCACACGGGGTTCTTCGCCAAGGTCAAGGACTTCTTCGAAGGGAAGTAAGAGCCATGCGTATCGGCATTGCAGGTATCACCGGTCGCCTCGGGGCGCTTTGCGTCGAGGAAGTCGCGGCATCCGGGCTTGAGCTGTCCGGTGGGCTGGCACGCAAGGCCGATCCGCAGAAGCGGATCATGACAGATCCGGCTCAGCTGGCGGCGTGTAGCGATGTTGTGATCGATGTCAGCAGCCCAACTGCGATACTGGCCAATGCCGAAGCCTTCGCACAGGCCGGCTGCGGCTGGGTGATCGGGACCACAGGGTTCGGCGCTGCGGAAGAACTGGCCATTCGCACTGCAGCAACGCGGATCCCGGTACTGCGGGCTGCCAATTTCGCACCCGGCCTGACCATGTTGCTCGATCTGGCCCGTCAGCTCGGCGCCAGACTGCCGGCCCATGAATATGATGCTGAGATTCTGGAAACGCATCACCGTCAGAAGCGCGATGCCCCTTCCGGCACGGCCCTCGCCATTGGTGAGCGCCTTGCCGAGGGCCGTGGTGTCGCGCTGAACGACGTCATGGAAGTCAATCGCTCAGGCGTACGGGGTGAGGAGGCTATCGGTTTTGCCTCACTGCGGGCCGGCCAGATTGTGGGCGAGCACAGCCTGATCCTGACTTCGGGTACGGAACAGATCACCCTGTCGCATCGTGCCTTCGACCGACGGGTCTTTGCCCAGGGTGCTGTAAAGGCTGCCCGCTTTGTGGCAGGTAAACCTGCCGGGTTATATGAGATGACGGAAATATTCGGCGGCTGAAACGGGCGTGCCTTGCGTCTGAAACATAACAAACGCTTGACCCCTGCGGCTGTATGCCTCTAAGGACAGCCCTCTCTTGCGGGTCGGGCGCAGGTTGTCGCACGTCCGTACTCCTTTCTTTCACTCATTCCCTGCGAGGTCCCTGAGTGCGTAACTACGGCGAATTTCTCTTCACATCGGAATCCGTTTCTGAAGGTCATCCGGACAAGGTCTCTGACCGTATCAGCGATACCGTTCTGGACGCTTATCTGGAAGCAGACCCGGAAGCCCGCGTTGCGTGCGAAACCCTCTGCACCACCAACCGTGTCGTTCTGGCCGGTGAAGTTCGTGGCCCGGCTTCGATCACCAGTGAATTGCTGATCGAGCGCGCCCGTCACGCCATCAAGGATATCGGTTACGACCAGGAAGGTTTCTCTTGGAAGAACGCCGAAATCACCTCCCTGCTGCACGCGCAGTCCGCCGACATCGCTGTTGGCGTCGATAGCGCTGGCGAGAAGGATGAAGGCGCAGGCGACCAGGGCATCATGTTCGGCTTCGCCACCCGCGAGACCGAGCACCTGATGCCGGCCCCGCTCTATTACGCGCAGTCGATCCTCGAGAAGGTTCGTGACTACCGCAAGAGCGGCCATGCTCTGGGCGTCGGCCTGCTGCCGGATGCCAAGAGCCAGGTCACGCTACGCTATGTCGATGGCAAGCCCGTCGGCGCGACCTCGGTCGTGATCTCGACGCAGCATATCGAAGGCATGCGCCAGAACACCATTCGCGAAATGCTGCGCGAAGTGGTCCGTGAAGTCCTGCCGGAAGGCTGGATGTGCCCGGAAGAGGAATTCTACGTCAATCCGACGGGCAACTTCGTGATCGGTGGTCCCGATGGCGATGCTGGGCTGACGGGTCGCAAGATCATCGTCGACACCTATGGCGGTGCAGCCCCCCATGGCGGCGGCGCTTTCTCGGGCAAGGACCCCACCAAGGTTGACCGTTCGGCTGCCTATGCCGCGCGCTACCTGGCCAAGAACGTGGTTGCTGCCGGTCTTTCCGATCGCTGCACCATCCAGCTCAGCTACGCCATTGGCGTGTCCAAGCCGCTCTCGGTCTATGTCGATCTCGATGGCACGGGCAAGGATATCGACGAAGCCCGTCTCGGCAAGCTGCTGAACGAAATGGTCGATCTCTCGCCGCGCGGCATCCGCAAGCATCTGCGCCTGAACCGTCCGATCTATGTGCCGACCTCGGCCTATGGCCATTTCGGCCGCGTGCCCGATCCGGTGCTGGACAACTTCACGTGGGAGCAGGCCGATCTGGTCAGCTCGCTGCGCGGTGCCCTCAATCGCTGAGGTCCCCAACTGTCTGACACCTCTCTCAAGTCCCAGCCTGAGCGGCTTTATGGCCGCCAGCGCGGGCACCCGCTCCGCGCCCGCCAGCAGCGCCTCCTCGACGAGGCTCTGCCCATGCTCCGTCTGAACCCCGATCAGGCCGCCGCTCCGCAGGCCGCCTTCACTGGCGCTCCTGTTCAGGGCGTCTGGCTTGAAATCGGGTTCGGCGGCGGCGAACATGCGCTCGATCAGTCACAGCGAAATCCGGATGTCGGCTATATTGCCGCTGAGGTTTTCGAGAACGGGCTGTGCTCGCTCATGTCCCGCATCGTGCCGGAAGGCGAAGAGGACACGATCACCCCGCCGGATCATTTCCGTATCTGGCCCGATGATGCGCGTCAGCTGCTGAAATCCCTGCCCGATAGCTGCCTCGACCGCGCCTATCTGATGTTCCCCGATCCGTGGCCCAAGGCACGCCATGCCAAGCGTCGCTTCATCCACCCGGAGAATATTCGCGAACTGGCCCGCCTGCTGAAGCCCGGCGCCGTCTGGCGCGTTGCGAGCGATCATCCCGTCTATCAGGACTGGGTGTTCGAGATCATGGGCGCGCAGGATCTGTTCGATGCGCCCCCACCTGCCAAAGGCGAGCGCCCCGAAGGCTGGTCACCCACACGCTATGAAGCCAAGGCCTACCGCGAAGGCCGCGTGCCGTTCTACTGGACGTTCACGCGCCGCGGTGCCTGATACCGAGTTGGATCGGAACACCGCATGAGCACGCAAATCGAACGCGAGGAAATGGAATTCGACGTGGTGATCGTCGGCGGAGGGCCCGCCGGTCTTTCCGCCGCCATCCGACTGCGTCAACTCATGCCGGAAGCCACGATCTGCCTTGTTGAAAAAGGCAGCGAAATCGGGGCGCATATCGTCTCGGGTGCGGTGATCGAACCCCGCGCCCTGGCCGAACTCTTCCCCGACTGGCAGGAACGCGGCGCTCCGCTGAAAACCCCGGTGACGGAAGAAAAAGTGCTTTTCCTCACCGAAAAGCGCGGCTTCGCCATTCCCTTCATCGACAAGCTCATGCCTGCCATGGCCAATCACGGCAATTATGTCGTGTCGCTGGGCGAGGTCTGCCGCTGGCTCGGTGCCCAGGCCGAGGAAATGGGCGTCGAGATCTACCCCGGATTTGCCGCCGCCGAACCCTATATCGAGGATGGCCGCCTGTGCGGTGTCATCACCGGCGATATGGGCGTCACGCGTGAGGGCAAGCAGGGGCCGAACTTCGCACCCGGCATGATCCTGCGGGCAAAACAGACCATCCTGACCGAGGGCGTGCGCGGCTCGATCAGCCAGCGCGTGATGAAGCAGTTCAATCTGCGTCAGGGTGTGGACCCGCAGACCTATGGGCTGGGCATCAAGGAAGTTTGGGAAATTCCCGCCGAGAAGCACAAGCCCGGCTTCGTGCAGCACAGCTTTGGCTGGCCGATGGATGACGGCACCTATGGCGGCGCCTGGCTCTATCATTTTGGCGAAAACCTCGTCTCCTACGGTTTTGTCACCGGGCTGGATTACAGCAATACCTGGCTCTCTCCCTTTCAGGAGATGCAGCGCCTCAAGACCCATCCTGAATTTGCGAAGCATCTCGAAGGCGGTCGCCGTCTGATCTATGGCGCGCGCGCCCTGTCAGAGGGTGGCTTCCAGTCCCTGCCGCGTCTGTCCTTTCCGGGTGGCGTTCTGGCGGGTGATTCCGCAGGCTTCCTGAACATGCCCAAGATCAAGGGCACGCATACCGCCATGAAATCCGGCATGTTGGCCGCCGAGGCCGTGGCCGAGGCGCTGGGGGGCGAAGGCCCCTGCGAGGCCACAAGCTATACACGCCGTTTCAAGAGTTCATGGCTGTTCAAGGAATTGTTCGAAGCCCGCAATGTGCGCCCCGCCTTTGCCCGTTGGGGCAATCGCCTTGGCGCGCTCTATGCCGGGATCGACAGCCTGATTTTCCGTGGCCGCGCGCCCTGGACGCTGCATTTCCGTCATACGGATCATGAAGCGCTCAAGCCTGCCGAGCAGCGCAAGCCCATTGCCTATCCGAAGCCGGATGGCACGCTGACCTTCGACCTCACCTCATCGGTGTTCCTGTCGGGCACCAATCATGAGGAAGACCAGCCGGTCCATCTGAAGCTGCGTGACCCGTCGAAATGGCTGCCGGTCAACTGGGGCATTTTCCGCTCACCTGAAAGCCGCTACTGCCCGGCCGGTGTGTATGAGGCGCTGGAGGAAAACAGCACCATGCACCTGCAGATCAACGCGCAGAACTGCGTGCACTGCAAAACATGCGACATCAAGGATCCGACGCAGAATATCGACTGGTGTGTGCCCGAAGGGGCCGGTGGACCGAATTATCCTGTCGGTATGTGATTTTGAGTCGCAATAAGGTATGAACCCTGACGACAAATTCCAGGATCGGCGAGAAACAGATGAAGATAGTGGTCCCGGTCAAGCGGGTGGTGGATTACAACATCAAGCCCCGCGTCAAGGCCGATAACAGCGGCGTCGACACGCAAGGCGTGAAGATGTCGATGAATCCCTTCGATGAAATTGCTGTCGAAGAAGCCGTCAGGCTTCGCGAAAAAGGCGCTGCCTCCGAAATCGTGGTGGTGACCATCGGCGTGGCCGAGGCCCAGCCCGTTCTGCGTACGGCCATGGCCATGGGTGCCGATCGTGCCATTCTGGTGCAGACCGATGCCGAACTGGAGCCGCTGGCTGTCGCCAAGCTGCTCAAGACCATTGTGGATCGCGAAAATCCCGGTCTGGTCATCATGGGCAAGCAGGCCATTGATGACGACATGAATGCGACCGGCCAGATCCTGGCAGCACGCCTCAACTGGCCGCAGGGCACGTTTGCCAGCTCGGTTGCCGTCGAGGACGGGCGCATCACTGTGGTGCGTGAAGCCGATGGCGGGCTCGAAACAGTGCGTCTGGCACTCCCGGCCGTGGTCACCACCGATCTGCGCCTCAACGAGCCGCGCTACGCCACCATGCCCAACATCATGAAGGCCAAGAAAAAGCCGCTCGAGACCATCGCTGCCGATACGCTGGGCGTGGACATCACGCCGCGTCTGGAAACAGTGAAGGTGGTCGAGCCGCCCGTGCGTCAGGCCGGTATCAAGGTATCGAGCGTTGCCGAGCTGGTTGGCAAGCTGCGTGACGAAGCGAAGGTGATCTGATCATGACAACTCTGGTTCTGATCGAAGCCGAAGGCAACGCCATCAAGAAGGCAAGCCTTTCTGCCGTTGCCGCAGCCCGCCATTTCGGCGCTGTCGATGTGCTGCTGATCGGCGCAGAAGGCGCACAGGAAGCCGCGAAGATCGAGGGGATCACCCGCGTTCTTCATGCGGACTCCACACCGCATCTGGCCGAGTGCATTGCCGCCCTGATTGCCGATCGCGCCAAGGATTACGATCATATCGTTTCCGCCGCGACGGCTTATGGCAAGAACACCCTGCCCCGCGTGGCTGGTCTGCTGGATGTGCAGCCGATCACTGAAGTGGTCGAGATCATCGACGCCGATACCTTCGTGCGTCCGATCTATGCCGGTAGCGCACTCTCCACCGTGCGGTCGCGCGATGCGATTAAGGTGCTGACCGTGCGTAACGCCAATTTCGAAGCCGCCAAGCTGGGCGACGCCTCGGCGCCGATCGAAGCCGTCTCTGCTGCGGTCGAGGTGCCAGACGCCGAATATGTTGGCATCGAGCTGACTCATTCCGACCGCCCCGAGCTGGAATCGGCTCGTGTGGTGATCTCGGGTGGGCGCGGCCTGAAGGATGCAGCCAATTTCAAGCTGCTCGAGCCTGTGGCCGACAAGCTGGGCGCTGCCATTGGTGCGTCGCGCGCGGCGGTGGATGCCGGGTTTGCCCCGAACGAGATGCAGGTCGGTCAGACCGGCAAGATCGTGGCCCCTGATCTCTATATCGCTGTCGGTCTTTCAGGCGCCATCCAGCATCTGGCAGGCATGAAGGACAGCCGGGTAATCGTGGCGATCAACATGGACCCCGAAGCCCCGATCTTCAACGTGGCCGATTACGGCCTCGTGGGCGATCTGTTCGAGATCCTGCCCCAGCTCAAGGCCGAACTGGGCGCCTGAATACTTCCCGAACCTGCCTCTTGTTCAGCAAGGCAGGTTCGGTTTCCTACGGCCAGATCATTCTGGCTCGTAGTCTGGCGCCAGAGCGCCGCATTACCCCTCTCCGGTGGGATGCACTACGCAGGGGAAGGCTTTTCCCCCAGTCTCGCAACTACCCGTTCCAGCCATCGCGATACGCGGCAACGGCGCGACCTGCTCGCGCCAATATAGTCCGGGGAATTGACCGGTTATACCGACGATACGCAGCTTGCCATCGCTCTTCCGCAAGACGGTATCAAACCGATCTGATTTTAGGCGGCCGCAAACCGCATCAAGGTCGCGCGCGCTCATAACCCCACCATGATTGCCTCCATATTCAAGCGCCTCGCAACGCCGATGGGGCCGCGACGAAACGGAATCTTTCCTGTGGGACAGCTTTCCATTGTTTTTCGGCTTCGCATGGGACATTCTTGTATACATGACCCAGATCATGGACATTCAGGCAGGCGGCACCCGTGCCCGGGCGCGTTGCGACGAACTCGGTATCGCTCCCTATAGCGACCAGAGTGACGGACTCTTTCGCCCCTATCTCGGCCCGGCGCACAGGGCCACGATTGGCAGACTGGCCCAGTGGATGGACCAGGCGGGCATGAGTGTTGAAACCGATGCCGTGGGAAACCTCGTCGGGCATTATGCGGGTGTGACACCCGACGCACCCGTTCTGCTGATCGGCTCGCATGTGGACAGCGTGCGTGATGGTGGGCGCTATGACGGCATGCTGGGTGTGTTGCTCGGCATCGAGACCGTGGCCTATTTCAACGAGCGCGGCCTCAGACTGCCTTTTGCGCTTGAGGTCATCGGTTTTGGAGATGAGGAAGGCTCCCGTTTTCCCACCTATATGATGGGCTCGCGCTCTGCTGCCGGCATGAAGCAACAGATCGATGACAGCATCACCGATCGCGATGGCATGTCACTGCGTCAGGTCCTTTCGGATTGGGGGCTGGATGTCTCGCGCTTCCATACCGCCAGACGACAGAACGTGTTCGCCTATATCGAAGCGCATATCGAGCAGGCCCCCCATCTGGAGCGCGCCAATCTGCCGCTCGGTCTGGTACGAGGCATCGCCTCTCAATATCGCTTCCGCGTCACGCTGACAGGCGAGGCCGATCACGCCGGAACGGCCATGCACGAACGTCGCGATGCCCTGGCCGCCGCCGCCGAGGCAATTTCGGCCATCGAGCGCATCGGCGCACAGGACCCGGTCGATCTCGTGACGACAGTGGGCTGGCTGACTGTCGAGAACGGCGCCCCCAATATCGTGCCGGGCAAGGTCGCTTTGACCATCGACATCCGGGCGGTGACACCCGGTGTGCGTGAAAGCGCTGCCCAGGAAGTCAGTGACACGCTGCAGGCCATCTGCACACGCAGGCGCATCCGTCTCGATATCGAGCGCATACAGGATCTGGCTGGCGCGCTTTGTGATGAACGCCTGACATCCCTGCTTGGCCGCGCCGTGGAAGAACGGCAGGGCACCACGCCCCCCATGCTGCTCAGCCAGGCCGGGCATGATGCCATGATCATGGCCAATCTCGCCCCCATGACCATGCTGTTCATCCGCTGCAAGGGCGGAATCAGCCACAACCCCGCAGAATCTGTCGATGACGCCGATGTCGAGGCGGCGCATCAGGCCCTGGTGACCTTCGTCACGCGACTTGGAGAAACGATGTGAGCAGTTTTTTCGGTGAGATCAACCCGCCGCAGCGCCTTCTGATGGGGCCGGGCCCCATCAATGTGCATCCGCGCGTGCTGCGGGCCATGGGGGCGGACATGCTCGGGCAGTTCGATCCCGAGATGACCGATTACATGAACCAGACGATGGCGCTTTATCGTCAGGTATTCATGACCGAAAACCGCTGGACGTTCCTGATCGATGGCTCAGCTCGCGCCGGTATCGAGGCCGCCCTGACCTCATTGATCGAGCCGGGCGCCAAGGTTCTGCTCATCCGCTCCGGGCGTTTTGGCATGTTGCTGGGCGAGATTGCCGAGCGCCTTGGTGCCGAGATTGCCACGATCGATCTGGAATGGGGTCAGGTAGCCACGCTCGATCAGATCGAGGCCGCTTTGGCCGAGCATCGTCCCGCCGTGTTTGCCGCCATTCATGGCGACACCTCCACCACCACGGCGCAGCCGCTTGAAGGTGTCGGTGCACTCTGCCGCCGCTATGGTGCTCTTTCCTATGTCGATGCCACGGCGACACTCGGCGGTATGCCGGTCCGCACCGATGAATGGCAGATCGACGTGGTCTCGGCCGGACTGCAGAAATGCATGGGCGGGCCGCCGGGGAGCGCGCCCATCACGATCTCTGACCGGGCTGCCGAGTTCATTTTCTCACGCCGCAAGGTCGAGAGCGGTATTCGTCGTGATGACATCAGCGATGGCACACGACCGTTCATCCGTTCGAACTATTTCGACCTCGCCATGGTCATGGATTACTGGTCCGAAAAGCGCCTGAACCACCATACCGAAGCCACGTCGATGCTTTACGCCGCACGCGAATGTGCCCGTCTGGTGCTTGAGGAGGGGCTGGAGAACCGCTTCGCCCGTCATGTGGCCGCTGGCAAGGCGATGTCTGAAGGACTGCGTGGTCTTGGCCTGGCGCTCTACGGTCAGGATGCATATCGCATGAGCAATGTCACCGGGGTCTATATCCCTGAAGGCATTGATGGTGAGCGTGTGCGGGCCCGTATGCGCGACGAATACCAGATCGAGATCGGCACCGCATTTGGTCCGCTGGTGGGCAAGATCTGGCGTCTGGGCGCGATGGGCTACAATGCCGAGCAGCACAAGGTGCGTCTGACTCTGACCGCCCTCAAGGCCGTTCTGGAGAGCGAGGCCTGACCACTCTAGCAGGCCAAGTGAGACCCGAGCCATTCGATCAGGGCTCGGCCGACCCGGCCCGGTTGATCGTGGCCGGACTAATCCAGACCGGGGCCATTCAGTCGGCTGTGAATCCGGGCGATTACTTTGCGGGTAATCGCCAGTTCCTCGGCATCGATCCCTTCGGTGACGGTCTGCTCGATGGCCCGCGAGAAGCGCAGGACTTCATCGAGGCGCCTGGCACCTTCCGGGGTGATCCGCACGTAAAAGGCCCGTCGGTCTGCCTCATCGGGCTCACGGGTTATGAAGCCCTTTTCCTCTAGCGTGCGGAGGATGCGCACCATGGAGGATTTGTCGAGCAGAAGGGCTTCGGCAATTTCCTTGGGGTGCATGGGCCGACCATATCGCTGCAATTCCAGCAGGGGCTGCCATGTCGCATCGGTCAGATCATGAGGGCGTAGCCTGACATCGAGGATCTGCCGCCAGCGCCGGGCAATCAGCCCCATCATGCGTCCCAGAGTCAGGCTCTCTTCCACTGTGCTCACCGGGGCGCTGCCGTATTCATGTCGTCGGGCATGTTATTTGCCAGATCAAGCTGCCCGGTTGCATGGGCCAGCGCTGCCGCCTTGGTAAACGCCTGAGCAACACTCACGGCAAGCGATGCCTGCGCCTCGAACAGGGCCGCAGCTGCTGTAGACGCATCCGTCATGGTGCCAACCCCATGCGCATAGGCCTGACTGGCGCCTTCATTGGCCGTGCGGGCGGCATCGTTCAGAACACGGGCGGATTTTACCTGGGCAAGTGCCGTTTCAAGCGCATCCTGACTGTCGGCCACCTGCCGCTCGACGCTCAGACGATCCTTGAGAAGGGTCGCCTCGGCTGCATCATGCTGCGACTGCGCCATGTGGATGGCATTGGCACGCAAGCCCCCCTGATAGATTGGCCAGCTGACCTGAAGAAAAGCCCCGGCTTCAGGCTGTGCAATGGCCGAGGCCGGCGCCGAACGACCCGTGCCATAGGTCTTGAGCGCCCCCAGATAGCCCGACATTGTTCCGGCAAAGGCAACACGCGGCAAAAGCGCAGCCTTGGATTCCGCAATGGCTTCGTCGGACGCGCGCAATCTGGCAATATCGGCCAGAAGATCGGGCCGCGACGCCAGAGCCTGATCCACAAGCTGCCTGATCTGACCCGGAGAACTCTGGGGCAGGGCCTGTACAGGCATCGGTTCTATCTCGAGCGGCAGGGTGGCAGGCAGGCCGGTCACCTCCAACAGGGCATGATGGGCGCCATGCTCGGCATCGACCGCCTTGTCCAGATCGAAACGTGCCTGAGCTAGATTACGCTGCGCCGTAGCCACATCGACGATCGTTGCTTCGCCATGCTCATGACGCGACTGCGCAGCACGCAGCAAAAGCGCCATATTATCCACGGCATGATGAGAGGCCGCGACAATGGCCTGCGCCGCCTGCTGGCTGTGATACGCACTGATCACATCCAGAATGAGTTGCTGATGAACCGCCGAAAACCCGAAATTGGCGGCAAGCGTCTGGAATTTCGCTTCATTGATTCTGGCCCGCGTGCGGCCAAAATCGAGAAGCAGATAATCGAGCTCAAGCTTGGGAAATGCCGCTGCGCCATTCGATGTCAGATAACCGCGGCTCGACAGATAATTGGGCAGGGGCAGGGCCATGCGCTGGAAACCGCCCATGGCCGAGAAAGTAAGCTGGGGCAGCATGGCGGCACGCGACATACCGACACCGATGGCCGCCTGCCGCGCGCTCTCCCACGCAATGCGCGTGCGCGGGTTGTTGCGCTCAGCCAGATCGATCAGCTGCGGCAGTGACAACACATGATCCTGTCCCTCCGGCAAGGCATGCTGCGCATGGCCGGCGCCGGACGATGCCGCTCCAACACCCTTGCCTGTTGGCCAGTCGGGAGAAGGATTGCGTATGTCGGGCGGCAGGGTGAGACCCGTCGCCCCATGCAGGTGCCACGCGTGATCGGCACTCTGCGGCGCCAGATCGCGCGTGTCATTGCATCCGGCCAGCATCGCACCGAGAATCAGAAGAGGGATACCGCGCAACAGGAGGGTGCGGTGTAAGACGAGGTTTGGGGTCATCGGAAAAATCCGTGCTGCATGGCGGGCATCAGGCCTGTTCTGTCATGGCGCCCTGTCCGGGCCGTGCTTCAGCGTCAGGGTCATAGCGCTGGATAATCAGCCTCAGCCCTTCATCGAGCAGGCCGAACCACACCATGCGCTGGGGGTCATGAGGCAACAGGGGCAGGGGTGGCAGACGCATCTGAAGGGCAAGACCATCGCGGCCGTCCTCCAGCCATTGCGCCAGTTCGCTGAACCATCCCGCAAGCTGGTCGACCTGCGCCTGTGCCATGTCGTCAGGTTCGCGCCTCACATCCGAGATGACGGCCACGGGAATGGCAAGAAGCTGGATGTCACGCACAAGGGGCAGGGTGATATCAGGAATGAAGGCGTTGCCCTTCAGGCGCTCTTCCTCGAAAGGCGCATTGCGCAGGGCCATACGCGTTGCAGCAATGGCGCGACCGAATTTCTCGCGTTCCATTTCCTGCCCGATATCGACAGCCTGCTCAGGATGCTTGCGCCGTAAGGCTATCAGCCCGCCCAGCTGGCGCACCGCTCCAACCAGATGGCTACGCGCCACATTGGTCGCACTCACCGGCCATAGCGCCGCGGCCATCAGATACACGACGACATTACCGATCAGGATACCCACAACGCGGTTGCGCGCCGTCTCCATGTCCAGCGTCGGGCCATAGCCCTGCAGGATGGTCATGAAATAGGCCATCGCAATCTGCACGCCGGCATAGGAGATGCGCTCGCTGCCGCTCTTGATCCAGCCTGCGAACGCAGCGACCGGGATCACCACCAGAGTGAGATCGAGAACATCGGTGAGGGATGGCATGAGGGTGAGGATGGTGCCAATGCCACATACCGCACCGATCATGGCACCCGTGACACGCAGAAGCATCTTGTGAACGGAGTCACCCACTGTGCCGAGCGACACAAGAAAGCACGTCACGACGCAGGTCTGGATACCCGGCCAGGAGGTAAAACGCGTGATGGCGTAACAGATCACCACGGAAAGCGCGATCCGTATGGCCGCCTGCGGATAGGCCGGGTTCGTAAAGGCATCCGGCTTGAAGAAACTGCGGGCCGCCGCCTTGATTTCAGGCGCAAACTGGGCGGCCACCGTCTCGGGGCGGACAAGCAGGCCATGAATGATGGTGACTGAACGAATGAATTCACTGGCCAGCGGGTAGAGCTTCGGATCATCGCTGAATTCATCGGCAAGGCGTTGGAGCGCAGCCTCGTTAAAATCGATTACGGCCACGTTGTCGCGCCCCTGTCGATAGACAGCACCGCACTGCTCCACGATAAGCCCCATACGGTGCAGGAAGGCCGTGCCCCGCCCGGTTGTATCGAGCCGACTCCAGGCCAGCAGGATCATGACAAGACGGGCCGTATTGCGGATCATCGCAATCCCGACATGACGGCTTGTGATTTCAGGATGAAGCTTGATGCTCAGGTCATGAAACTGGCGCAGCGAGGCCACGCCCTGATCGGCCAGTGAGGCAATCTGCCTCATCTGGGCGGTGTCAGGTCTTGCCCCGGTTTCGCACCCCTCAGCCACAGCTCGAAAGCGCTGTTCGAGCCCGGCCCGCAGCATGGTCAGCGGATCATACCCGGCGAGACGATTGACCACCGCAATGATCGACAGCGCGATGACGAAGACCGCACCCACCCAGAGCAGGGTGTGCAGCATAGCCTCTTCGGGCGGCATGAAGGCCGCATCGGGCACGGCACTATCGGTCGTGTTACCGATGAACCCGTCCAGCGAATAGCCGACATTCTGCAGCATATCCGCGCTCATGGTCATGTAGACGATCCAGAAGAGCAGGATATTGGCCAAAGACCCCATGGTCATGGCCTGTGACAGAAACCCTGCCGCAAGAGTCAGCAGAAGCATCAGGGGCAGGCGTAGTCCGGGCTCGGACAGGCTGAGCATCAGGAAAAGGATTGTCAGCCCCGTGCCCGCCACAATCACCGCCCCACCCATCAGCGCCGTGCTGGTATTGGAGGCTGCATCATTGCCGGACAGGAAGAAGCAGATGAAGACCAGCACCGGCAGATCGGGGATGCGGAATGTCTCGCCAATCAGGATCGTGACAATCACCTGAAACACGAGCAGGGCCGTATTGCGTGCCCGACCGGGAGTTGGCGCCATTTCCTTTCTGAGGAAGGCGAAGGTCGATGGCGTTTCCTCGCGCCAGATCCTTCGCCTTAGCAACACCACCTCCTGCCCGGCGGTGTTCATCGCATCACGACCACAACCAGAGTGCCTCCGATGCGCATCAGGTCAGTCGGCGGATTATCAAGCCGGATACGAACCGGAAAACGCTGTGCGATGCGCACCCAGTTCAGGGTACGCGGCACCTTGGGCAGACCATTGGCGCTCATCCCCTCATCAGGCACCACACCGGCATTGAGACTCTCGAGTGTGCCACTGATGGGTGTGCCAGGCTGCGCCATGGCATACACCGTCACCTTCTGGCCCGGCGCCAGCCCGGCGAGCTGCGTCTCGCGGAAATTCGCGATGGCCCACCATTTCTCGTCATCGACCAGTGTAAAGACTGGCTTGCCTGTCGTGGCGTATTCACCCGCGGCCACATTCAGGTCTGTCACGATGCCATCGCAGGGTGCCCTGACCGTGGTCAGACGCAGGTCACGCTCTGCCTCACGCAGGGCCGCCTGGGCTGCTGCCAGATCGGCCCGCAGGGGTGCCACGCTGCGCACGGCCTGGCGGGCGGCCAGGGCGGATTGCAGGGCAGATTGCAGGCTTGCCTCGGCACTGCGTGTTTCAGCCCGTGCCTGATCCAGCGCCTCGCGGGTCACAAAACCCTGCTTCTCCAGAGGGGACAGGCGGGCCTGTGTGGCCTGGGCAAGGGTCAGCCGCGCCCGCGCACTGGTTACCGAGCTGGCCTCGGCACCGGCATGGGATATCTGGGAACTGACCTGGCTGGTCTGCACGTCAATCTGGGCCTGCAGACCATCGACCTGCGCCTGCGCCTGCTGCACCCGGTAGGTATATGGCTCAGGATCAATCACATACAGGATGTCGCCACGCCTGACCTTCTGGTTGTCATGAACGGGCAGGGAAACAATGCGTCCACTCACTTCAGGTGCGAGGTGGACGATATTGGCCGCGATATAGGCGTCTTCGGTTCGGGGCCGGCTGTGCAGGCGATCCAGCACCAGAAATCCCAGAATCACACAGGCCGCCAGCGACAGGATAAGGAGCGAGATACCGCCGATGCGGGAGGGAAGAGAGCGCATGGACACCACCTAGTGACCGAAAAACACAAGCCAGACCATGAAGGTGATGGCGACCATGAAAGCGAGATAGGTCAGCATCGGGGCAGGCACAGCCTGCTGCAGACCGACAACCCCGATGACAGCGCGCAGGAGGGCAGCTGCTACGGCACCGATCGTGGCACACAGCATCCATGACGGGAAAAACGATCCCAGCACATCCTGCAACGGCGCCCGTGTACAGCCCCCAAGGCCAAGCGCCATGAAAAACGGGAGTGACCGCCACAGGGCCGAACCTGGTCGGCTGGGATATGGGGTGAGGCGCATGGTTGGCTCGTCAATCCTGTTGATAAGACATGAACCATGGCACAGATATGGTTTACATATCAACCATATTGATAATACGATAATCTCATACCATTGGTTCGCATGAGAAAGCACGCGCGTCTACATTCTTGCCTAGCGCAACATCGTAAGTCGAATTTTGAGGAAAGATGATGGTGGAGCCAATCGGAATCGAACCGACGACCTCCTGAATGCCATTCAGGCGCTCTCCCAACTGAGCTATGGCCCCGCCGTATCAGAACCGGCCCCTTGGGTCAGGCCAGTGGCGCGGGTATAGCGGGGGGCTCTGCCTCTGGCAACCCCCCCC
>NZ_AYXS01000011.1:0-113 GCF_000505765.1 Asaia sp. SF2.1
AGGCTTCCAGAAAGCCATCGCTGAAATCGCGCATGGTGAGTTCGGGTGTCGCCAGATGCTCCCAGAGCTTCTCTCCACCTTTGTACAGCACGACAGCCGTCTGAAGCCGGTGC
>NZ_AYXS01000011.1:165-477 GCF_000505765.1 Asaia sp. SF2.1
GTACGCCCACGCAGGGTGATAAGCTGTTCCCTGACCGCCTGCCTGTTTTCCGGCTTGTCGAAACCGACGCCATCGCACTCCAGAATCTGGTCTGCCGCGATCACGAAATCGGCGCTCATAAATTGCGGATTCGTTGAAAACTCTAGGGCCTTGGCATTTGCGAGCGCCAGTGCGATGGCGTTCTGACCCGCGTTTTCCGCCCGCATCCTGTCACGCAGTACAGACTCATCCAGCGCTACCGGACAGGACACCACATCGAGACCGGCACCGCGCAGCAAACCAAGCCGGGCCGTTGATCCACTGGCCAGTATT
>NZ_AYXS01000011.1:533-664 GCF_000505765.1 Asaia sp. SF2.1
AGCCTTGGCGTTCCGGGATTCGCACGCTTCGACTCCATCTCGAGTCTCCTTTGAAATCAGGGGTGAATTAGTACCGTCAGTACTGGGGTACATGGGGATTGTACGAGCCTGGGAGAGAGGGCGTACCGAGT
>NZ_AYXS01000011.1:751-5404 GCF_000505765.1 Asaia sp. SF2.1
ACCGTGGATTGTACTTTCTTCGACAGAACCAGTGGGTTGTACACAGGCCTTCTGTGGGTATTTCGGGATAACCTGCGCAAATGCCTCAAACCAAAGGGTTTATCGTTTGTACACAGTGTTGGTAAGTCGGGGTACGTTTTGGGAAAGTTGGGTACCCCGTCATCCACAGGGATCAACCTATCCGACAGGATATCTATCTTTTTTCTTTTATGGTTATTGGTCGGTATGGATAGCGAAAATTCACCCCAGTCAGCGCCTGCAAAACCGCTCCTGCGTGTCCTCCACGGTGAGGCCGTCTGGCCGCCTCCGGTATGGCTCATGCGTCAGGCCGGACGCTATCTGCCCGAATTCCGCGCCGAGCGTGCCAAGGCAGACTTCCTGACGCGCTGTACCACCCCGGACATTGCAGCCGAACTGACCCTTCAGCCAATCCGGCGCTTTGCCATGGATGGCGCCATCCTGTTTTCCGATATCCTCGTCCTGCCCTGGGCCATGGGTCAGGATCTCAAATTCATCGAAGGGCGCGGCCCCGTTATGGAGCCGATCCGCAACAGGGCTGCGCTTGAGGCCCTGTCTCCTGCCCGCGTAGCCGAAACCGTGGCACCAATCCAGGAAACATTGCGGATTCTGGCTCGCGAACTGCCTCAATCCACCACGCTTCTGGGCTTTGCCGGCAGCCCCTTCACCGTATCCTGCTACATGGTCGATGGCGGCAGCTCGCGGGAGTTCGGTGTCACCCGTGCCATGGCGTTGCAGGACCCGGAGCTTTATCGCGATCTCATCGCCCTGCTGACTAGGACAACGACCGACATGCTGATCGGCCAGATCGATGCCGGTGCCGAGGCTGTCATGCTGTTCGACAGCTGGGCCGGTCTGCTGCCTCCTTCCCAGTTCCGCCAGCATGTGATCGCCCCGACACGCGCCATCGTGCAGGGCATCCGCGCCGCCCGACCCGGTGTGAAGATCATCGGGTTCCCCCGTCTCGCTGGGTTGATGGCCCTCGAATATGCCCGTGAGACCGGTGTCGATGCGCTGGCCTGTGATACGTCGGTCGATCTGGCGCAGATGGCGACGCTCTGCCCTGACACGCTGGCCCTTCAGGGGAATCTCGACCCGATCATTCTGCGCAATGGCGGAAAGGGTCTGATTGACGAGGCACGCACCATCCGCGATGCCCTCAAGGGGCGGCCGCATGTGTTCAATCTCGGTCACGGTGTCATGCCCGATACCCCACCCGAGCATGTTGGTGCGCTGGTCGATGCCGTGCGCGATATCGGCTGACGCTCATCATGTCCGATACGCGCCCTTCAGCCCTTTGTGCCTCCGGTCAGCTTCGTCTCGTCATCTTCGATTGTGATGGCGTGCTGATCGACAGTGAGGGGCCTTCCTGCCGTCTGGTGGCCAGTGCTGCCCGCGATCATGGCATTGCCCTGAGCGATGATGAGGCCCTGCACCGCTTTGCAGGCAAGGCACTGGGTCAGGTCAAGCGCGAACTCGAAGCCGAGACCGGCCTCGATCTGGGTGATGACTACGTCGCCATCATGCAGAACCGGCTGGTCGATCTGATGCGCGATGAAGCCGCACCGATCGAAGGCGCTGCTGCCATGCTGTCAGCCGTGCAGGCACTCGGTCTGCCTTTTCGCGTTGGTTCGAATTCCTCATGGCCCGAGATGGAGGTCAAATTTGCCCGTGTCGGATTTGAGCCCTTCTTTCCGAAAGAGAGGGTTCATTCGGCTCGTGACATGATGCGGCCCAAGCCAGACCCCTATGTGTTCCTCCATGCCGCAGAGCAGGAAGGCGTTGCCCCCTCTGCCTGCGTGGTGATCGAGGATTCCGATACCGGCGTGCAGGCGGCACATGATGCCGGTATGGCCTGCATCCTGCTGCGTGCCGAAGGGCCATCGCCCGCGCTCGACTGGTCAGGGTTACGCCGTATCGCCCATCTCGATGAACTTGCCCCCATGCTGGCCAGCGTTATGGAAGAGCAAAACCGATGAGCGCCCTCCTCCCCTGGTTTCCCTGGCTCAAGGTGCTGCACATCCTCGCCTTCACCTCATGGATGGCGGGAAATTTCTATCTACCGCGGCTTTTCGTCTATCATTCACAGGTTCAGCCCGGCACGCCTGAAAGCGACCGTTTTCAGATCATGGAGCGTCGTCTGCTCCGCGCCATCATGACACCGGCTATGATCGCCACCCTGATCTCTGGCGGCCTCCTCGCCTCGCTTCCCGGTGTGATCGACTGGTCCGCCCCATGGTGGTGGATCAAGCTGGTCACGGTTCTGCTGCTTTGCGGTTTCCACGGCTTCTGTGCCCGGTGGCGCCGCGAGTTTTCCCATGACCTGCGGCTTCATCCCGAGCGCTATTACCGTATTGCCAATGAGGTGCCGACACTGCTGATGATCGTTATCGTCATCATGATCGTGGCGCGGCCTTTCCTGGGATAACGGGTAAAGCCCTGCGCTTGCGGAGGGGGCAGTCCCTTCGAGTCAATCAGGGTCCAGAAGGACGACTCTCCCTTGGTGGAGTATAGAGCCGCCCCCCGCGTATCTTACGCCTTGGAAAATCGCCGATAGGTGAAATCACCATCATGACCGGCCCTTGAGGCTTCCATGACCAGAGCATGACGGTCTGAGCGGGCACAGACGGGGTCGGTGGCCGCTGCATCGCCTGTCAGGGCGAGGGCCTGACAACGGCAGCCGCCCCAGTCGACTTCCTTCAGGCTGCAACCGCGGCAGGGTTCGGGCATCCAGTCCGTGCCGCGAAACAGGTTGAACAGGGGGGAGTCCTGCCAGATCGCGCCCAGAGAGTCGGTTGTGACACTGGGAAAGGTGATATTCGGAATGGTCTCGGCGGCATGGCAGGGCAGCACCTTGCCGGAGGGGGTGATGTTGACGAAGCGCTGGCCCCACCCCCCCATGCAGGGTTTGGGTTGGTCAGCGTGATAATCCGGGGTGACATAATCGATGGCGAGGCTGTTGCCGAAGCGGGCACGGGCTTTGACTACCGCTTCCGTCGAGGCTTCGAGCTGCGCGGCCGAGGGCATGAGCAGATCACGGTTCTTCAGGCCCCAGCCATAATACTGGGTATGAGCAATCTCCACGCGTCCGGCACCGAGTTCATGGGCAAGATCGAGCATGGCAGGCACGCGCGCCACATTCTCGCGATGCACGACGAAATTGAGCGTGAGGGGAATACCGCGTGACTTGATCAGGCGGGCGGCTTCGAGCTTCTTGGCCTGCGCACCACGCAGCCCGCCGATACGCTCTGCGCCCGCTTCCTCGACATCCTGAAAGGAGAGCTGGACATGATCGAGGCCAGCGTCATCAAGGGCGGAGAGGGTCGCCTCGTTGATGAGCACGCCTGAGGTAATGAGATTGGTATAGAGATTGAGCGCACTGGCGTGACGCACCAGTTCGGGCAGGTCATGCCGCGCCATGGGTTCACCGCCTGAGAAGTGAACCTGCAACACCCCGAGTGCCGCAGCTTCGTCCAGCACGCGCAACCAGTCGGCCGTGGTCATTTCAGACGCACGTCGCTCCAGATCGATCGGATTGGAGCAATAGGGGCAAGCGAGCGGGCAACGATGGGTCAGCTCGGCCAGCAGGCTCATGGGAGGCGGGGTAAAGCTCATGACGCGGGAGTTTGCCCGTTCCGAGGGCTTTGTTCGACCAGAACTTTCTGATCCATCAGCGAAGCAAGCAGGACCTGCACATCGCTTGCGATAGTTTCACGAGGGGCATGATAGGTTGCAGCGAGGTCGTCGATGATGGCGCTCAAGGGGCGGGCGCCATCGACGAGGCGCAGGATGGCAGCGGCAATGGGATCGGCAATAAAGGCCTTTTCAGGAGCCTGAATGAGCCAGACATCGCGCACGCGGTCATGCTGAAGGCGATGACCGCGGGTAAATTTCAGAATGCTGTCTTCCGAAACGCTCACGCGCTGAAAGCCTCCGGGGTATGGGCACCGGCAAAGGCGCCGGGGGCGGGATGGCCTTCCATATACACATGCTGCAGCGCATCGAGCATGGTCCAGAGCACGTTGCATTTGAAGATCAGCGCGTCGATGACCTCTTTCTGCTGCTCGGCAGTGCGGGCGTGTTCCTTCACATAGGCCAGCGCAAAATCGGAATCACGTGGCGCCTGGGTGAGGCGTGGGGCGAAATAGGCCAGTGTCTCTTCCGAGATGAAATCGTAGTGGCGCAGCATGCCGGAGACGCGCTCACTGATGATGGTGGGCGAAAAAAGCTCGGTGAGCGATGACGCAATGGCCGCCAGAATGGAGCGGTCGCGCACGTAATGCACATAGGCTTCCACGGCAAAGCCGGTCGCGGGCAGCATGCCTTGCAGGCTTTCGACATAGTCACGCGACAGACCAAGCCCGTCTGTCAGTTTCAGCCAGCGCGCAATGCCGCCTGTGCCGGGTTCGTTGCCGTCATGGTCCTCGAGGCGGCGACGCCACTCGCGACGTAGTTCGGCCGTGGGCAGGCGGGCGAGCAATGTGGCGTCCTTCACCGGAATGGACGCCTGATAATAGTAGCGGTTGAGAGCCCAGGCCTGAACCTGCGTGCGGTTCAGCTTGCCGTCATGCAGCGCACGATGGAAGGCATGACGGTTGTGATAGCGCTCGGCACCGATTTCGCGCAGGCGGGCTT
>NZ_AYXS01000011.1:5465-5630 GCF_000505765.1 Asaia sp. SF2.1
CGAGGGCATCGGGGGACAGAACCGTCATGATCTTTCTCCAAGGGTCAGGCGCAGGCCATCTTCACCGATGATCCAGCCTGCTTCTTCCGCCATCCGGCGTTCCGGCGAGTCCGGTACGAGGACGGGGTTCGAGTTGTTGATGTGAATGAAGAAGCGATGGGAGGG
>NZ_AYXS01000011.1:5672-11355 GCF_000505765.1 Asaia sp. SF2.1
GGCATCATGCAAGGTCTCGATGATGCCTTCCGGGCCGGACATCGAGATATGCCCCATGCGCAGACCGGTTTTCGGGCTGAGCCCGGCACGGATCATCTCGTCATCACGCCAGAGCGTTCCTTCCATGAACAGCGCATCGGCCGCGCGAATGCGTGTGCGTATGGAAGGGGTGAGATCGGCACAGGCTGGCAGGAAGACCATCGTGTGCTTTCCGTCGGTAATTTCGAGCCCGATTGTCTCGCCCTTCTGGCTTGGCAGATGCTCGGCATAGAGTGGTGCCTTGCCAGGCACATCAAAGGCGGTGAGCGTCAGACCGGAAGCTGTACCGTCCTTGTTGGGCAGGGTAAGGGGTGTTTCGTCATCGAGCGGCAGGCGTGGCACAATCTCACGGTTTACGGCCTCGAAAATCGGATTGGCATCCAGCTGGGCCAGCGTGGCGGACGTGCCATAGAGCCGGAAGGGCTCGCGCTCGCGCAAAGTCAGCAGCCCGGTGATGGAATCGATTTCGCCATTGGTCAGAATAACGCCCTGTATCGGCGTGGAACGCAGTGCGTCCTGCGCATGCAGTTCTGGCGTTGCCAGGATCTGGGCTCTGAGATCAGGCGAGGCATTGAGCAGAAACCAGTGCTTGCCATCGCCGCTGACGGCGAGGGAGGCCTGGCTGCGTGAGGGAATTCGGCCCTCTCTTGCGGCACGGCAAGCCGGGGCGTTCGAATTCCATTGCGGAAACCCACCACCGGCGCCGCTGCCAAGAACGATGATATCGAGCATGGTCAGGGTCGGTCTGTTCGTGATCGGCTGGCAGAGGGCGGTTCAGCCCGGCCAGAAACGACAACAGCCGCACATAGGGTGCGGCTGTTGAAGGTAAACGGTCCTGCGAAGAACTTACTTCTTCTGGCCGCAGACATAGGAGTTGATTTCGGCGCCGAGCGGAATTTCGGTAACCTTCGGGGTGTTCCAGGCCATGACGATATCCTTCAATGAAACAATGTGCTGTATCAGCCTAAAGATAGAACCCGAAAATGGGTTGCAAGCCAACGTGATTCAACCCAATAAAATGTAACGTGCATCACGTTGATGGCAACGTTTGAGGTCCCGGGCGGTTGATCGACGTTCATGACAGCGCCTTTTCCCGCGCAGCAACCCGTCTTTCAGGAAAGAAACGCCCGCCATGTCAGGCCCGTCGCTGACTTCGGACATGCCCCAGCCTGAAACCGGGTCCGAGGGGGGCGTGCCACGCCTCGCCCAAACCGGCGCCGGGGCAAAAATCATGCCCGATGCCCCGTCCGATACCGATAATTCCGAAGTGCGGAATGACGTGCATCAGGCCGGGATGATCCGCAAGGCCATGATGCGTCACAGCCTCGGCCTGCGTGATGTCGGCATTCTCATCCTGTCGCTTCTGGCGGTGTTCTACACCCTCTATTTTGCCGCCGATATCGTGCTGCCATTCGTTTTTGCGATGGTCGTCAATCTGCTGATGATCGGGCCGATGCGCTTTCTACATGGGCGGCTGCGTATCCCGAAGCCCATCTCGGCGCTGTTACTGATCATCGCCATGTTCCTGCTGGTCGTCTGCATTGGCACCGCCATTTCGGTGCCGGCTGCGGCGTGGCTGACCAAAGTGCCGCAGAGCCTTCCTGCGCTTCAGCAGAAACTCGCCTTCCTTCAGGGGCCGATTGACTCGGTCCAGCGCGGCTATCTGCGGGTGATCGCCCTGATGTCCAGTGGCGGGCATCATCATGTGACCGCTGCCTCGGCTGCGGCGTCATCGGCCTCGAATGGTGCTGAGACGCTGCGCGTCTGGGGGTCCTCCTTCCTGATCGGGACGCGGGCATTCATGGGTGAGTTCTTCACCATGCTGCTGATGCTGTTCTTCCTGATGACGGAAGGCGACAGCCTGCTGCGTCGTATCGTGGAGATCATGCCGACCTACTCCGACAAGAGACGGCTGGTGCAGATCACGACGCAGATCGAGCGCAATGTCTCGCTCTATCTTGCCACCATTACCATCATGAACATTCTCGTTGGGCTGCTGAACCTGCTGCAATGCTGGCTGACCGGTATGCCCAATCCGCTGCTCTGGGGTGTTCTGGCCTTTCTGCTGAATTATGTGCCGATCATCGGGCCGCTGACTGGCGTGGTCGTCTATTTCTGCGTGGCGCTGATCAGTTTTCCGTCTTTCCTGATGTCGCTCCTGCCACCCGCCATTTATCTGTGCATCCATATCCTCGAAGGTGAGACGATCACCCCAATGCTTCTGGCCAAGCGCTTCACGCTCAACCCGGTGCTGGTCATGGCTTCCCTTCTGTTCTGGGACTGGATGTGGGGGATTGGCGGAGCGTTCCTGTCCGTGCCCATGCTCGCCGTGTTCAAGATCTTCTGCGACCATATCGAGGGGCTTTCACCCATCGGGCATGTGCTGGGCGGACCTGTAAGACCACGATCGCTTCGTACGCTTGGCCCTGAGGTCAAGCCCGAGGCTACACCCTGACAGAGATGGTTTGGCGCGCTACCCGGTGGGAGCAGATCGGGCAGAAATGAGATCGGCACAATCCTGATCACTGTTGTGACTGGAATACGAGCAGTCCGGGGGGCTTACGAGGCCGGTTTCATGAACCTGATGCATAAGGCCATGTCCCGAACGGGCACTAATGGACGGCACACGGGCTTTGTATCATCTGATCGGAACCACCCGCTGCATTTGCAGGGTGGGTGCAGGGTTTCTGCAATCAGGGAGAGCGCATGAAGGACGTTACCGTCGTTGTCGGGGCTGGGTCGATTGGTCAGGCGATTGCACGCCGTATAAGCAATGGACGTCACGTCGTGCTCGCTGATCTGCACCTGGAAAATGCAGAGAAGGCGGCCGGTATTCTCGAACTGGCAGGATTCGAGACAAGTGTGATCACTGTCGATGTCTCGGAAAGACGGTCTGTCCGGGCCCTTGTCGAGGCGGCCAGTAAGATCGGCCCGCTCATGTCTCTCGTTCAGGCAGCCGGTGTATCGCCATCACAGGCGCCAGTAGAGACCATCCTCAAGGTTGACCTCTACGGAACAGCCATGCTGCTCGAAGAGTTTGGGCAGGCTGTCGCAAAAGGGGGATCGGGGATCGTGATCTCATCCCAGTCGGGCCATCGAATGCCGGCTCTCAGTGCCGAGCAGGACAGGCAGCTGGCCACGACGCCCGCCGATAGGCTCCTTGCCCTTCCCTTTGTGCGGGAGATTACGGACACGCTTCTTGCCTATCAGATGTCCAAGCGCTGCAACTCATTGCGGGTGAGGGGAGAAGCGCCACGTTGGGGAACACGCGGCGCGCGCATCAATGCAATCAGTCCCGGGATCATCATCACGCCGCTTGCCTATGACGAGTTGCATGGTGAGCGGGCAGCGTTTTATCGCCAGATGCTTGCCGATGCCCCGGCAGGCCGCGCAGGAACACCCGATGAGGTGGCCGCACTCGCGGCACTAATTACCGGTGCTGAAGGCGGCTATATAACGGGAAGTGACTTCCTCATCGACGGTGGTGCAACCGCCCAGTTTTTCTACGGCACGACATAGCGCTGCCGGGCTGGCAATCGGACGGGTAGGGTGCCCCAAGGGGGTGCCTGATGCGCTGTCCGACGCCGCACGCTTTCGCTCGAATTCAGTACGAAATTCCCCCGGTCCGGCGTATGACATGAAATTATCATGCGCCTTCAACCGACCTGTCCTATTAGAACATCGTTCTGAGGCTGGAGACCGCTTGGCGAAGCATGGTTGAACGGCTATCAACCGCGACAAACTATTTCAAAACATCCTGAGCCGAGGTTCTGATGCGCTCCCATGACGGCCTTGCCTGACCATGCAGGCACCTTTCCTACGCCGCCTTGGTCTGGCAGCGCTCATCGCCATTGTCCTTCTCGGGATCGTTATCACGATCATCCATGAACATGGGGCATCGCATTCCGATCGGCCGAGAGCCCAGCTCGCCCGTGAGAACGGTATGGTTATCGTAACCGATGACTCCCCGCTCATGAAGCGTTTGCATGTCGAGCCTGTGACAACGAGCAGGCTGGCCCATGGGTTGCGTGTGCCCGGCATGATTCAGGCACAGCCGACACGCAGCATCAATATCCTGACGCCGGTTACGGGCCATGTAACGGCAACCAGCCTTCAGCCCGGTCAGATCGTGCACAAGGGGGATGTTCTGGCGGTTCTGGCCTCTGGCGATCTCGATCAGGCCTATGCCGATCTGCTCAAGGCGCGGGCGCAGGAGACCTATCAGGCGCAGGTGGTCAAACGCGCCCAGGAGGTTCTCTCCATCGGGGGCAATGCCCGCAAGGATCTGGACTCTGCCAGCAACGATCTGGCTCAGGCCCGCGCCGAGCGTCAGCGTGCCGAGCGTCGTCTTGAATCCCTCAACAGTCGCACTGACCAGGATGGCGAGGGTCTGGTGAGACTGGTGGCACCGATAGACGGGCTGGTGGCCAGCACCACGCTGGCACCGGGTGTGAACATCACGGATGCCACAGCCGTTCAGGCGGTTCTGCTCGATATCTCCCAGGTGCAGATCGACGCTGAAATTCCTGAGGAGTCCGCGGGTATGGTGTCCGTTGGCCAGCCGATGAATGCTGCCATCAGTGCCCTGCCCCGCCGGCACTGCGTAGCGCCCGTCCAGTCGATCGACCCTGCCCTGCACAGCGATACGCGCCGGGTCATCGCACATATCCTGTGCGATAATCCTGATGGAGCCCTGCGCCCCAACATGTTTGCCGATGTCGAGATTGCGGTTCAGCAGCCGGACATGGTGATCATCCCCAAGACCGCCCTTCTGATGAACAACGACCGCCTTACGGTCTTCGTGCAGGATGGTGCTCCCATGCATTTCCGCCGTCGCGCCGTAACGGTCAGCTATGATGAGGGGGAGAGCGTCCGCGTTCTCTCGGGCTTGCAGGGTGGTGAGCATATCGTCACGCGTGGCGCCATTCTTCTCAACGATAACGACTGATTTGTCAGCGCCGCAGATGAGAGCTTCCTAATCCGTGATTGCGACCCTGATTTCCTGGTGCTTTGCGCGCCGCCATATCGTTTTCATCTGCGCCGTGTTTCTGGCTCTTGCGGGCGGTTATGCCTGGCGTGTGTTGCCCGTCGAGGCCTATCCCGATCTTGGGGCGGTCAATGTGCAGGTCACGACCCAGGTTTCCGGCCTGGCCGCCGAGGAAATGGAACAGCAGGTTACCGTGCCGCTGGAACGGGCTCTGGCAGCCGTGCCGGGCGTAACCGAGAGCCGTTCGAGCAGCACGTTCGGCCTGTCGCTGATCACCCTGATCTTTCATGACGGCATCGATGTGTTCACGGCGCGCCAGCTGGTGCTGGAACTGCTCGGCACGGCGAGCATGCCCGATGGCGTGACCCCGCAGCTTGGCCCGATCACCGGACCTGCCGGCGAGATTTTCCGCTACACGCTGGAATCGGATTCGATGGATCTGATGCAGCTTTCGGACGTGCAGCGCTGGATTGTCATCCCTACGCTTCAGCGTGTGCCGGGCATCGTCAACGTCAATAATTTCGGCGGTCTGACGCGCGAGTATCAGCTCGTGCTCAAGCCGGACGCCCTGCTGCGTTACGGGCTGAGCACCGATGACGTGGTCAACGCCATCAAGAACAACAACGCCAATGCGGCGGGCGGGCGTATCACGCGCGG
>NZ_AYXS01000011.1:11500-11649 GCF_000505765.1 Asaia sp. SF2.1
AGTTCGGGCATCAGATCCGCGAAGGTATTCTGGGCAAGGACAATAATCCCGATACCATCGAGGGCATCGTGACCATGCTGTCAGGTGCCAACCCCTCGCTCGTTCTGGACAACGTGCATCACGTGGTGGACGGGCTTCAGGAGCGCCTG
>NZ_AYXS01000011.1:11727-15748 GCF_000505765.1 Asaia sp. SF2.1
AAGCCGCTCGATGTACGGCTCGTTCCCTATATCGACCGCGATAATCTGGTGAAGGCCACCACCCATAAGGTTGGCGAGACCATGGTCGAGGGTATCGGCCTCGTTCTGGTCATTCTGACTCTCTTCCTCGGCAGCCCCCGCAGTGCGGTCGTTACTGCCGTCACCATTCCGCTCGCGCTTTCCACCGTTTTCGTGCTCATGCATTTCTTTGGCATGGCGGCCAATCTGTTCTCGCTCGGGGCCATCGATTTCGGTGTGATCGTGGACGGGGCCATCGTGATTACCGAGGCGATCCTGCGCCTGCGCGAGGAATCACCCAAGGCCACCCTGACCAGCACCGAAGTCCTGAGCGTAGCGCGTATCGCGGGACGCTCGATCTTCTCCTCCACGCTCATCATCATCGTGGCCTATTCGCCGCTCTTCGCGTTCGAGGGGAGCGAGGGCAAGCTGTTCCGGCCCATGGCCTATACGGTGAGCTTTGCGCTCATGGGGGCGCTGGCCTGTGCCCTCTGCCTGATCCCGACGCTGAGCTATCTGGCTTTGTACAAGCCAAGACGCATCTGGCATAACCGCCCGCTCGAAGCCCTGCATCATGCCTATGAGCGTGGGCTCAATCATATGCTGGCCCGCCCGCTCGTGACCTATATCGGGGGTGGTGCTGCGCTGCTTTCGGTGGTCATTCTGGGGGCCACGGTCGGGCGCGAATTCCTGCCCGATCTGGACGAAGGCGCGCTCTGGCTTCAGGTGCAGTTGCCCACCGGCATTTCGCTGGATGAAGGCAGCCGTATTGCAAGCGAGGTTCGCTCTGCGGTCCGCGAATTTCCCGAGACTTCCTACGCCATCACCCAGCTTGGTCGTAACGATGACGGCACCGATCCGTGGACGTTCTCGCACATCGAAATGCCGGTCGGTCTCAAGCCCTATGACCAGTGGGCCAGCGGCGAGACCAAGGCCCAGTTCATCGCCCGCCTGCGCGAGCGTCTCTATCAGATCCCCGGTATCAGCTTCGGGATCAGCCAGCCGATTCAGGATGGCATGAACGATCTGGTGGGCGGTGCCCATTCGCCGCTCGTGCTGCGTGTCTATGGCAATGATTTCCACGAACTGCGCCGCATTGGCCGTCAGATCGTGAATATCCTGCATGAGGTGCCTGGCACGACCGATGCCTCGATCTTTCAGGAGCCGCAGATTCCGCAGCTGATGGTGACGCCACGCCGCGAGCAGGCGGCACGTTATGGCATCAACGTGTCCGACATCAGTACTGTCGTGCAGAACGCGATTGGCGATGGCGCCATCACACAGGTCTATGTGGAAGATCGCGTGTATAACGCGACGCTGCATGTAGGCTCGCATGATCTGACCGATCTGGCTTCCATACGCGCGCTTCCCCTGCGCTCGACCGAAGGCGCCCCGGTGACACTGGCCGAGGTGGCCGATGTCGGGCTGCATATGGGTGAGAGCAATATCGCCCATGAGATGGGGGAGCGTCAGATCACCATTCGCGTCGATAATGGTGTGCGCCCGCTCTCGCAATATCTGGAGGACGCGCAAAAGCGCATTGCCTCAGAGGTGCATTTCGACCCCCGCAAATATCGCCTGCAATGGGCTGGCAGCTTCGAGCAGGAGCAGCGTGCGCAGGCCCGTCTGGGCGTGGCGTTGCTCGTGATGTTCTCGATCATGCTGTTGCTGCTTTTCATGGAGTTCGGGACGTTCCGTCATGCTGTGCTGGTGCTCAGTGTTGTGCCGCTGGCCACGCTGGGCGGGCTCATTGCGCTGCATCTGCGCGGAGAGACACTCAATATCGCGACGGCTGTGGGCTTCATCGCGCTGTTTGGTGTGGCGGTGCAGAACGGCATCATCATGATTGCGGCCATCAACCGCCATCATCGCGCGGGGCTGAGCATCCATGATTCCGTGCTGGCCGGTGCAGCTGAGCGTTTCCGCCCCGTGCTGATGACGGCTACGGTTGCCAGCGCAGGCATGCTGCCCGCAGCACTCGCAACAGGCGTCGGCACCGACGTGCAGCGTGGTCTGGCGACGGTTGTCGTGGGCGGGCTCGGCATTGCAACCCTGCTCACCCTTTTTGTTCTGCCGGTCTTCTTTTTCGAGCTGGAGCATTACATCGAACGCCGCAAGGCGCGCCGTTCGGGAGGTGTGTCATGAAACGCCGTGTGCTTTTGACCTGCGCCGCCAGTCTGGCGCTCTCGGGCTGCGCCATTGGCCCGAATTTCCATCGTCCTGACATGCTCAGAACGGGTGGTTACCAGAGTAAGGCCCTCCCGGCCTCCATTCATGGCACGACCGGAACCGGCTCAGCGGGAGCCGCTCAGACCCTGACAGCCGGGGCCGATCTGTCGGGCGCCTGGTGGCAGGCGCTGGGTGTGCCGCAACTCGATGCCCTGGTCACGCGGGCATTGCAGAACAACCCGTCACTCAGATCAGCACAGGCAACGCTCAAGGCTGCCTATGAACAAACCAAGGTCGCGGGCGCACCCTTGCTGCCCAGCATCTCGGCCTCATTCAACCCGACACGCAACAAGACGTCCAAGGCGCTGTCACCTGTGCCGGGCAATAATGACTATTTGTATAACCTGCACACGCTTCAGCTGAACATTTCCTATCAGCCCGATCTGTGGGGCGGGTTACGCCGGCAGGTGGAATCCCAGGCGGCGCAGGCGGAAATGCAGCGCTTCCAGCTGATTGCCACCACCAATACGCTGATCAATACGCTGATTGTCTCGCTCATCACGCAGTCGAGCCTCAACGCCCAGATCAACGCCACGAGCGACATCATTGCCAACCAGCAGAAGCTTCTTGGTGTGATGGAAAAGCAGTTCAGGCTTGGGGATATTTCGGAAGCCCAGCTTCTGGCCCAGAAAGCCGCGGTGACCCAGGCGCAAGCGACCTTGCCCCCTTTGCATCTGCAGGCCGAGCAGGCTCACGATCAGATTGCTGCGCTGGTCGGCACGACGCCCGACGAGGTGTTGCCCGAGATTCCGCTTGAGGCCTATCGCCTGCCCGCGACCCTGCCGGTCAGCCTGCCCAGCGCGCTTCTGACCCAGCGCCCCGACATACGCGCTGCAGAATCGCAGATGCACAGCGCCAGCGCGCAGGTGGGCGTCGCCATTGCCAACCGTCTGCCTAATGTGCAGCTTTCCGCGACGCCGGGTCAGGCCATCAATGCCATGAGCCAGTTCTTCACCCCCGGCTATGGCAACTGGTCGATCGGCGCGATGGTGGCCCAGCCGATCTTTCAGGGTTTTGAGCTGATGCATCTGGAGCGTCAGGCGCGCGCCAATCTTCTGGCGGCCACCGAGCAGTACAAGAACACCGTGCTGACCTCGATGCAGAACGTGGCCGATACACTGCATGCCCTTCAGGATGATTCCGACGCGCTTACCATCAGCGCAGCCAATGAGGATGCGGCTGTGCGCAGTCTGCGCATTTCACAAAGCCAGATGTCCTATGGCGATATCAGCCCGGTGCTGCTCCAGGCGGCGGTGCAGATCGAACTTGAGGCGCGGCTCAACCTGATTCAGGCCAGAGCCACGCGCTTTACCGATAGCGTCGCCCTGTTTCAGGCTCTCGGGGGAGGGTGGTGGCATCGTAACGATACCGCTATGAAGGTTCCCTCGACAGACTGGCACGCGGCGTTCTGACCCGGTTCGGATTTCCGTGCGCCCGGCGCGCTTCAGGAGATCCGACGCTTATGAGATTCCCCCGCTCCTCACGCCTCGCCCTGATGGGGCTTGGCTGCCTTCTTGCCTCGACAACGACTCTCGCGGCCCCTGCTCCGTCGGACAACAAAGCTGCGGCCGCGTTCGATCGCCTTCTGGATGAGGAGTGGCAGTACCAGCTCAAAAACGCGCCTGAACTGGCGACATCGATTGGTGATTACCGTTACAATGACCGCTGGAGCGATCTGTCCCTCGCCCATATCAAGGGGTCCGTGCCTGTTCTGACAGGCTTTCTGAAGAAGTTCGAGGCTATCGCGCCAGCGTCACTCGATGACCAGCGACAG
>NZ_AYXS01000011.1:15814-15967 GCF_000505765.1 Asaia sp. SF2.1
ATCAGCCGCGCGATGATCATTCAGCAGATCCAGGACACGCTCGAAGGGATCCGTCTCAAGACCTATGAGATGCCGATCGACCAGATGAATGGTGCCCAGCTGGAATATCCGGGTTTCGTTTCGAGCATCCCCTTCGACACCACGAAGCAGTAT
>NZ_AYXS01000011.1:16001-18814 GCF_000505765.1 Asaia sp. SF2.1
GAGGATTATCTTGCTCGCCTGCGCGCCATCCCCAAGGCGATCGATCAGGTGATCGCCCTGGCGCGTCTTGGCGAGAAAGACGGATTGATGCCGCCGCGCTTCCTCCTTGAGAAGGCCGAGCAGCAGGTGGAGCAGATTGCGGCACCGGCTGGCGAAAAGAGCCCGTTTGGCGAACCCGTCACGAAATTCCCGGTCGCTGTGCCCGCTGCCGATCAGGCGCGACTCCGCAAGGCTATTCTGACGGCTATCGATCATGATGTGCGCCCGGCCTATCAGCGCCTCGCGACCTTCATGAAGCAGGGCTACACAGCGCATGGCCGCGCTCAGGATGGTGTATGGGCCCTCCCCGGTGGTGATGCGCTTTATCGCTACGACATCCGCACCCTGACCACCACCACCATGTCCCCCAAGGAAATCCATCAGCTCGGGCTCGATCAGGTTGCCAGGATCGAGGGTGAAATGGGCGAGATCGCTCATAAGCTCGGCTTTGCCGACCTTGCAGCCCTGCGCGCTTCGGTAGCCAAGGATCCCAAGCTCTACGCAACGTCGCGCGAGCAGATCATCGATCTGTACCGCAAGTATATCGCGCAGATGGAGCCCGCCCTTACCCGCGATTTCGACAAGATCCCGACCACGAAGCTGGAAGTACGCCCCGTCGAGCGCTATCGCGAGGCTGAGGCTGCCGGTGCCGAATACCATCAGGGAACGCCCGATGGTTCACGCCCCGGCATCGTGTTCGTCAACACCGGCGATTTCGCCAAGCGCGATATCTACACGATCGAGGATACCGCCTATCATGAGGGTGTTCCGGGTCATCACTTCCAGATCTCCACCGCTCAATCCCTGCCGCTGCCGCCTTTTCGCCAGCAGGGTTTCTATAATGCCTATATCGAGGGCTGGGCGCTGTACGCCGAGGGTCTTGGCAAGGAGCTGGGCTTTTACAAGGATCTCTACAGCGATTATGGCCGCCTGAATGGCGAGCTGCTGCGTGCCGATCGTCTGGTGCTCGATACCGGTGTGCATGACCTGCACTGGACCCGCGCCCAGATGCTGGAATTCTTCCATGCCCATCCGCCCACCAGCGAGCCGGACATGCAGGCCGAGACCGACCGTTATATTGCCTGGCCCGGTCAGGCACTGGGTTACATGCTGGGCCAGCAGACCATTCTTCGCCTGCGCGAAAAGGCAAAGACGGAACTGGGACCGAAATTTGACATCCGCAAGTTCCACGATGTCGTTCTCTCCGGTGGCGCCCTGCCGCTTAACCTTCTTACCGACCGGGTGGATGCCTGGATCAAGACAGTGAAAAGCGAAAAGTAAGACCCTGGAGGCGCGGGCACTCGCCTCGATAGTGGATGGTCGCTCTTGTAAAAGCGACGCTTCATGAGCAGGGATGAGGGCAGGGCAAAGCCTCGCACTCGTTCCTGAGCGCTCTGATCCATAGGGCGGCTTTCAAAAAAAAGATCTTTCGGGATTTCTGTCGTTTCCAGAAGGGCGGGAAACGGGCAGGATCGGGAGGATATGTCGCTGACTGCTCCTTCCCCCGCCAAGATATCTCCTGATGCATCAACGGTTCAGGATTCGGAACCTGCGGTTGATCTGAAGGCCACCCGACCCGCGCGTTTCGTTCATGGCAGCATCATGCGCCATGTCATCGTGATGGCGGGCACAGGGGCTATTGGACTGATGGCCGTCTTTGCGGTCGATCTGCTCAATTTCTGGTATATCTCGCATCTGCATGACCCGGCCCTGACTGCGGCAATCGGTTTTGCCGCTGCGCTGGGCTATGTTCAGGTAGCGGTGTCGATTGGCATGACCATCGGGCTCGGGGCAGTCATTGGCCGGCTCATCGGTGCGCGTCGGATCATCAGGGCGCGGCGGTTTGCCTCGGCGTTCATGGTCGTCATGATCGCGGTGACGGCCGTGCTGGGCTGTCTGACAGCGGTTTTCGCCTCGGCGTTTCTGGCCCTGCTGGGTGCGCGAGGAGAGGCTCTGGCGCAGGCAACCGGGTTCCTGCATCTGGTTTCACCATTCCTGCCCCTGGTCTGTTACGGCATGGCGCAATCAGCGTTGCTGCGCTGTGTGGGGGATGCCCGTCGCTCCATGCAGGTGACGCTGGTGGGCGCTTTTGTCTCGGCGATTCTCGACCCTATTCTGATTTTCGGGTTCCATATGGGGCTGACCGGGGCGGCGATCAGCACAATTCTCTCCCGCAGCGCTGTGGTGCTGTTTGGCTTCGTGAGCCTGCGTGAGCACCGTATGCTCGAATGGCCACGCCTATGGGCCATTGCTCCTGCAACGCGTCAGATCGGTGCTGTGGCCTTGCCTGCCATTGCGACAAATCTGGCAACCCCTGTTGGTGGATTGTTCACCACCCATTTTATGTCCGGGTTCGGGTTGGAGGCAATATCCGGGCAGGCGACGATCGATCGCATCGTGCCGGTCGCCTTTGCTTTCGTTTTTGCCCTGACCGGATCGGTCGGGCCGATCATGTCGCAGAATCTTGGGGCAGGGAAGAAAGACCGGGTACGCGAGACGCTCTATGCCTCGCTCAAGCTGACCGGACTTTGTGTTTTGCTCACCTGGGCCATTCTGGCTGCATTTCACACCCCTATCCTGCACCTGTTCGCCTCCAAGGGGGTGGCAATCCGGATCGTCACGCTGTTCTGCTGCTGGCTGGTGGCGAGTTATTTCTTTGTGGGGCTGCTGTTCGTCTCGAATACGGCCTTCAATAATCTGGGCCATCCGCTCTATTCGACCGCGTTCAATTGGGGCCGGGCCACGCTGGGAACGATCCCGTTTGTCTGGATCGG
>NZ_AYXS01000011.1:18884-19020 GCF_000505765.1 Asaia sp. SF2.1
ATCACATTATGGTCCGATAGGCATTCTGGTCGGGCAGTCGCTGGGTGTGGTTCTGTTTGGCAGCTTTGCTGCGCTGACCGCCTTTAGGGTGATCAAAAGGATATGAATGCTGAATGGCAATCACGCGCTGTTGACC
>NZ_AYXS01000011.1:19092-21392 GCF_000505765.1 Asaia sp. SF2.1
TCTGTGGGGGTAACCTCACGCGGGTTATTTTGATTGCCACAAGCGAAAACTGGAGGCGGTCCCAGCAAGGATGATCCAAGACTAAAGTATTGGATTTATTAATCGCAGAGAAATCCAGTAAAAATCATATGATCATCTATATATTGATTTATAAAATATAGGTAAATCCATATATAATCCATCATTCAAATGTATAAATAAAAAATCTGAGAATAAATATGGGAAATTTCTAAATATATAGCCACATTTATTTTAATATATATTTTACTATGACTTGTGGCATACATTTGTTATAGATAAGCAATATGATGCCACTCTAGCGCATTTTGTTATATATATCATCTTTCCACACTGCCCCCTCAGATTGTAATCAGTAACCCTCGGCGTGGGGCAGATTGGCCCGAATGCTGCCTGTATTGAATGCTGTGACTGAGAGTAGCAATGCGTATATTATTGACAGGTGGGTGTGGTTTTATTGGATCTGCCGTGGTCA
Source organism: Asaia sp. SF2.1 (assembly GCF_000505765.1). NCBI lineage: Bacteria > Pseudomonadati > Pseudomonadota > Alphaproteobacteria > Acetobacterales > Acetobacteraceae > Asaia > Asaia sp. SF2.1. The sequence continues at coordinate 19,586 of NZ_AYXS01000011.1, forward strand.
GGCATCTGATCCGTCAAACCTCACATGAAGTCCTCAACGTGGATTGCATGACCTATGCGGCCTCGGAAGAGACCGTGGGCGAGGTCGCGGCGGACCCGCGTTATCGTCATGCGGCTGTCAATATCGTCAATGGTGTCGAGCTCCAGAAGCTGTTCGACGAGTATCGTCCTGATGCCGTCATGCATCTGGCAGCCGAAAGCCATGTCGATCGCTCCATCGACGGACCTGGCGTTTTTGTCGAGACCAATGTAACCGGCACCTATGCGCTGCTCGAAGCTGCCCGTCGCTACTGGCAGACCCTTGATGCCGCAGCGCAGAAGGCCTTTCGCTTTCATCACATCTCGACCGACGAAGTCTTTGGGCATCTCGAGCTCGATGATCCGCCGTTCACCGAGACGACCCCCTACGATCCGCGCAGCCCGTATTCGGCATCCAAGGCTGCTTCGGACCATCTCGTGCGCGCATGGTATCACACCTATGGGCTGCCGACCTTCGTGACGAACACCACGAATAACTACGGCGTCTGGCATTTTCCCGAGAAGCTCATCCCGCTGGTGACGATCAACGCGCTCGAGGGCAAGGAATTGCCCGTGTATGGCAAGGGCGAGAACATTCGTGACTGGTTGTTTGTCGAGGATCACGCCGAGGCACTGGTCAAGGCCGTTGAACAGGGCCAGCCGGGCGAGACCTATGCCATTGGTGCCCGTCAGCCGCGCACCAATCTCGATGTCGTCAAGACCATTTGCGCCGTACTCGACGAGTTGTCGCCCGATCCGGCAGGTCCGCGCGAGCGTCTGATCCGTTTTGTGACGGATCGACCCGGCCATGATTTCCGCTACGAAATCGACCCCAGCCACGCCGAGAAGGCTCTGGACTGGAAGGCCAAGCACGATTTCGAAACGGGTATCCGCCGCACGGTTCAATGGTATCTTGATAACCGCAACTGGTGGGAAGGCATTCGCGCCCGCCGCTACACCGGACAGAGACTGGGAACAAAAGCATGAACGCCATCGCTGCATCCAAGCCGATGAAGGGCATTCTTCTGGCCGGTGGATCAGGCACACGCCTGCATCCCATGACGCTGGCAACCTCGAAGCAGCTCCTGCCGGTTTACGACAAGCCGATGATCTATTATCCGCTGACCACGCTCATGCTGGCTGGCATTCAGGATATCATGATCATCTCCACGCCCCATGACCTGCCGCAGTTCAAGCGCCTGCTTGGCGACGGATCGCAGTTCGGCGTGCGTTTCGAGTATCGCGAGCAGCCTTCTCCCGATGGTCTGGCCCAGGCCTTCCTCATTGCAGAAGACTGGATCGATGGCTCGCCCTGCGCTCTGGCGTTGGGTGACAACCTGATCTTTGCCGACCATCTGGGCGTGCTGCTGCGCGCAGCAGCGTCCCGTCCCGAAGGGGCAACGGTTTTCGCCTATCAGGTGCGCGACCCCGAGCGTTATGGCGTGGTCAGCTTCGATGAGAGCGGCCGTGCCCTTGGTATTGTCGAGAAGCCCACAGAGCCTGAGTCGAACTGGGCTGTGACCGGTCTCTATTTCTACGACCATCGCGTTGTGGAATTTGCCAAGAAGGTCAAGCCGAGCCCGCGCGGTGAACTCGAGATTACCGATCTGAACCAGATGTATCTGGAAGAAGGCACATTGCAGGTCGATCGTCTGGGTCGTGGCTGTGCATGGCTTGATGCCGGTATGCCGGACAGCCTGATGCAGGCAGGTCTGTTCGTTCAGACAATCCAGTCCCGTCAGGGCATGCTGGTTGGCTCACCGACCGAAGTCGCCTATCGCATGGGCTTC
>NZ_AYXS01000011.1:21455-21607 GCF_000505765.1 Asaia sp. SF2.1
ATTGATCGCGAACAGCTCATGATTCAGGGCAACGCGAAGAAGAAGACCGAGCTGGGCCGCATGCTGCTCGAGCTGGCAAACCAGTCTCATTCTGGCCGCAACTAGGAGCAGGTTCATGAAAGTCGAACGTCTCGCCATTCCTGACGTCATCC
>NZ_AYXS01000011.1:21666-28414 GCF_000505765.1 Asaia sp. SF2.1
TCGTCACGCCGCAGCGCTTCAGCGACTCACGCGGGTTCTTCTCGGAAACCTACAACCATCAGAAGATGGTCGAGGCCGAAATCGATCTGACCTTTGTGCAGGACAATCAGAGCCTTTCCGTTCAGAAGGGCGTCGTGCGCGGCCTGCATTGCCAGGTTGCGCCTTATGTTCAGGGCAAGCTCGTGCGTTGCACCAAGGGCGCGATCTGGGATGTGGCAATTGATGCCCGCACCGGCTCGCCCACCTACGGCAAGTGGGTTGCAGCGGAATTGTCAGAGGAAAACTGGTCGCAGCTCTGGGTCCCGCCGGGCTTCCTGCATGGGTTCGTGACCCTGCAGGAAAACACCGAGGTTCAGTACAAGTGCACGTCGCTTTACGACAAGGCGTCGGAACGCGCGGTTATCTGGAACTGCCCGCATCTGGGCATTGACTGGCCAATCAGCGCAGATGAGGTTGTTCTGTCCGACAAGGATCAGGTTGCGCCCCATTTCACTGAAGCCAAGGGATGGTTCCAGTATTCATGAGCACGGCATCTGAAAAAACGATCCTTGTCACGGGTGGGCAAGGTCAGCTCGCCACGTCGCTGAAGACCCTTGGCGGAGATCGTGTGATCGTTGTCGGTCGTCCCGAATTCGATCTCGCCAACCCGGAGACCATGGCAGCGACGCTGGCGCGTTACACGCCCGCTCTGGTGGTGAATGCGGCCGCCTGGACGGCTGTGGATCTGGCGGAAAGCGAGATCGCGGGCGCAGAAGCCGCCAACGAGACCGGTCCGGCCGAGCTGGCACGTCTCTGCGCGGCGCAGGACATTCCGCTCATTCATGTCTCGACCGATTATGTGTATGCCGGTGACAAGGCCTCGCCCTATGTCGAAACCGACCCTGTCACGCCACAGACGGTTTACGGTCGCACCAAGGCGGCAGGTGAGCAGGCCGTGCTGAAGGCGCAGCCGAAGAGCGTGATCCTGCGTACGGCCTGGGTTTATTCCGGGCATTGCAAGAACTTCGTGCGTACCATGGTCAATGCCGGGGCGAAGAACACGCATCTGAAGGTTGTGGGCGATCAGTATGGTTGCCCCACCAATGCCGATGATCTGGCCAAGGCCATTCTGGGCATTGCGGACCAGATCAAGGCCGGTTGGCAGGACAGGTTTGCCGGCATCTATCATGCCTGTGGCACAGGTGAAACAAGCTGGCACGGACTGGCGGTGGCTGCTCTTGAAGAGGCCGTGCGTCATGGTCAGACGATGCCGGTCGAGGTGACCGCCATCCGCACGCAGGACTGGCCTACCCCGGCCAAGCGCCCGCAGGATTCACGCCTCGATTGCAGCAAGCTCGAACAGGTCTTCGGTATCCGCTTGCCTGAATGGCGCAATGGCGTTGCCCGCGCTGTTGACGAGCATTTTGCGGCGCAGTCGGCCTGAGCGTGGCGCGGGGCAATAGTGTTCTGACCTCACCACCGCATCTTTATGCGGTGGGGGGGCGTGATACGGAGCGGGCGGCCTCGGTGCCGCCCGTTGCGATTCTGTTGTCTGTCTATAATGGTGAGGCGTTTCTCAACCAGCAACTCGACAGCTTCCTGGCACAGACAGAACGCAACTGGTGCCTCTACTGGCGTGACGATGGCTCGCATGATGCCTCACGCGCCATCATGCTCTCCTTTCAGGAGCATCGTGGTCAGGGGCGCTGCGTCGAAATTGACGCCGAACCCTGCAATATCGGTGTTGCCCTTTCCTATGCGCTTCTGCTCGATGCGGCACCTCCGGATGCGCTGATCGCATTTGCAGATCAGGACGACGTCTGGGTTCCCGAGAAACTGCAATGGGGCCGTCAGGCCCTGAGCGGCTGCGAGGGACCTGCCCTTTATTGTGCGCGTCAGTTTCTGACCGATGAGTCTCTTACGGTTTTGGGACCTTCGCTACCGCTTCGCCGTCAGCCTGATTTTCGTACGGCTCTCATCCAGAACCTGGCCACGGGCCATACTGTCCTGCTCAACTCGGCGGCGGCTGCGCTGATACGTTCCACCCTGCCACCCATGGGTATACTCCATGACTGGTGGAGCTACGCCCTCGTTCTGGGTATGGGGGGACAATTCATCTTCGATGAGCGCTGTGTGGCGCTTTACCGGCAGCATCGTCGCAATGCAGTCGGGGTCGAACGCTCAATCCTGACCCGTGGCCTGCGTGCCATACGGCGCGGCCCCAAATCGTTCATGGCCCTTCATGTCGCGCTGATGACGCATCTTCTGCAACCCGATCTCTCGGTACATCTCAAGCCGGAATCACGGGCATTTCTTCTGCGTTTGCGCGAGGCGCTGGGCGGCGGCATCAGGGAGCGACTGCGTTTTTTGATCAAGGAACGCGGCTTTGTGCGCCAGCGTATGGCCGAGACGTGGCTGTTCCGGCTGTGGTTCCTGCTTTACGGCAATTCCAGTCCGAAAGCCTGACAGCTCTCGCGCATGAAACCAGGAGGGGTTGCCCGCGCACTCACCTGATCATCGCGCAAAGACAGATCGAGCGAGCGGCTCATGAGGTGCAGGGCACCCTGTCCGCCGCCATAGCGTTCATCACCCAGAATGGGGCAACCCAGCAGCGCACAATGGACGCGCGCCTGGTGAGTGCGCCCTGCCAGCAGGGTCAGTTCAAGAAGGGCATGCGTCCTGCCACGGGACAGAACCCGCCATGAGGTGCGGGCGCTTTGTCCTTCGGGGTGCGTTTCCATATGCCAGCCAGCCTGCGTACTTACCTTGCGCAGGGGAGCGTCGATCAGACCTTCATTCTCCGTCGGACCGCGATGGACGACCGCCCAGTAGGTCTTGCGGACGTTGCCTGAGGCAAAGAGCGCCTGTGCCTCCACAAGGGCCTGCTTGCGCAGGGCAATCATCAGACAGCCGGAGGTGTCTGTATCGAGGCGGTGAACCAGCCACGGGCCATCCTTGCGACGCGACAGCAGGGGAAAAAGCGCCTCGACAGAATGGCGTGCCTTGGGCCCTGGATGGACTGGAAGCCCGGCAGGTTTGTCGATCACGACCAGGCGCGGGCTCTCATAAAGAACCGGATAGGGAAAGCGGTCGCTTATCGCATGGTCGGTCATCGGGCGGTCAGGCATTGGGGCGGTCAGTCATCGTACAGGCTGGGCATGAAACGGCGTCAGGGCAGGGGAGGGGGGTCAGTCCTCGTCGCGCTGACGGCGGGCGAGGACTTCACGCTTGCCCACATGATTGGCAGCGCTCACGATCCCTTCCTTCTCCATCTGCTCGATGATCTTGGCCGCGCGATTATATCCGATCGACAGGTGACGCTGGATGAATGAGGTCGAGGCCTTGCCCTCACGCGTTACCAGATCGACAGCCTGATCGAACAGGCTGGATTCGGCATCGTAATTGCCGCCACCCATACCGTTTCCGCTCGACGAGGCGCTTCCACCTTCATCCTCGAGGCTGGAAATCACCTCGTCGTTATAGACAGGCTCGCCCTTGCTGCGCAGATCGGCCACCACATCCTCGACCTCGCTATCGGCTACGAAAGGCCCATGCACACGGGTGATACGGGCCGCGCCCTGCATGTAGAGCATGTCACCCTGACCCAGAAGCTGCTCGGCACCCTGTTCACCCAGAATGGTGCGGCTGTCGAATTTGCTGATCACCTGGAAGGAGATACGCGTCGGGAAATTGGCCTTGATGGTACCGGTAATCACATCGACCGAGGGGCGCTGCGTGGCCATGATCACATGGATGCCGGCCGCACGGGCCTTCTGCGCCAGACGCTGCACCGCAGCTTCGATTTCCTTGCCTGCCACCATCATCAGATCGGCCATTTCGTCGATCACGACCACGATATGCGGCATTGTCTCGAGCGCAAGCTGCTGTTCGTCGAAAACCGGCTGGCCGGTCTCGGGGTCGAAACCGGTCTGCACGCGACGCGTCACCAGTTCTCCCGTCGAACGGACCTGACGCACGCGCTGGTTATAGCCCGTGATGTTGCGCACCTGCAGATGCGCCATGGAGCGGTAGCGCTTGTCCATCTCGCGCACGGTCCATTTGAGCGCAGCCACCGCCTTGTTCGGCTCGGTGACGACAGGCGTCAGCAGATGCGGAATCCCGTCATAGATCGAGAGTTCGAGAATTTTCGGGTCGATCATGATCAGGCGGCACTCTTCCGGCGTGAGCCGGTAGAGCAGCGACAGGATCATGGCATTGACGCCCACCGATTTGCCCGAACCTGTGGTACCGGCAATCAGCAGATGCGGCATCTTGGCCAGATCGGCATAAACCGGATTGCCCGCAATGTCCTTGCCAAGCGCCAGACGCAGCTGCGCCCCCGGTTCATGGAATTCAGGTGTATCCAGTAGCTCCGAAAAATACACCGTCTCGCGCGAGGCATTGGGGACTTCGATACCAATGACATTGCGCCCCGGCACGGTGGCTATACGCACACTCAGCACCGAAAGCGAGCGCGCAATATCATCCGCCAGACCAATCACGCGGGCCGAGCGAATACCGGGTGCCGGTTCGAGCTCGTAAAGCGTGACCACCGGGCCGGCGTGGATATCGCCAATCTGACCCTGCACACCGTAATCGGACAGAACCTGCTCCAGCAGGCGGGCATTGGCCTGCAAGACCTCATTGGACGGGCCATTGCCGCCATGAGCGGGCGCCTTGCGCAACAGACCCAGCGATGGCGGCTGCCAGCCTGTATTCTCCCAACCCTGACGGGCGGCGGGTGCAGGCTGGGGCTGAGCGCTACGCTCGGAGCGTGCGCGACCAAAACCGAAAAACCCGCGCCTTGGCTCTTCCTCCTGCTGGGGTGGCGGGGCGTGATCTTCGGTGAACGGGGCCGCGTCCTCGATTTCAGCATAGCGCGTGACGGCAGCAGGCCGTGGCGCGCTGTCCTGATCACGGGCGATCTGGGCCAGCTGCATGGCATAGGGATTGGAAGGGGCGGGTTCGGGAGCCGGTGCCGGTTGCGGGTTTGTCGCCTGCTGGCGCAGGGCCGGAACCGGCTCTTCTATCTTGTCAGGGGGTTGCAACCATCCGGTATTGGCCGGGATGAACGGTGCGCGCGCGGTGTCCTGGCTCCGTCTTGGTGTAGGGTAGGGGTGCTCGTGGCGATAGGCGTTGGCCTCGACCGGCTCATAGCTGCTCCAGTCCGGCGGTGCAGAGTGGCGGGCCTTGTTGCCCATGCGCCGCGCCAGATTTTCGGAGCTGCGGCCAACGGAACGGGCACCGCGGAACAGTGCGCGCCATTCGCTGCGACGCAATCCGACAGCCAAAGGAACAAGCAGGATCGTCAGCAGCAGACCGAGCAGCGAAAACACTACGCCGCCGGCTCGCCCCAGCGCTGCATGGCCAGTCGCGACCAGATGATCAGCAAGAACGAGCCCGAGTTGCCCCCCCAGCCCCGCGCGAGACGGCCAGCTTGTGGTCAAGGCCGGTATCAGGACCTGCAAGGTGGCAATCAGCGCGGCCGCAACAGGCAAAAGACAGAAAAAGGCGATGAACCGCAGGATCGGCACGCTCAGCGCATGGTGGCGTACGATCTGCCAGGCCCAGCACAGCATGACGATAATGGGCAATGCACTGGCTAGACCCAGCCATTGCACCAGGGCATCGGCCAGCGTCGCGCCGGGCTGACCCAGCAGGTTTGTCGGTACCGCTGTCGTGGCTGTGTCGAATGAGGGATCCTGCGGATTGTAGCTCCACAGGGCCACGCCCAGCGCCAGGGCAAGGGCCAGCAATATGAACCCGCCAAGCTCCGTCAGCCTGTCCTGAAACGGGCCGCGCTGCCGTGGCGCTGTCGTGCCTGATGAAAAGAAGCGGCTGAACGAGGCCAAATTCGCGTCTTCCTGTTTTTGCGCAATACGTCATACCCCGCGCATGGGGCATCGAGCATCGTCTGGATCTATACGTGTCGTGTGGCAGAACTATAGCGGAACGTCATGGAGAGACGAGAGCAAAAAAGGCGGCAATCTGCCGTTATTCGGGGTGCATGATATCTCGGATGGCCCTCCCCCATAACGCGCTCGGGGAGAGTCCTTCGTCGGTCCTGTCTTGATCGGCGCAGGGGCTCATATGCTTGCATGCGGGACGTGCCCCATTATGCGCGCTTCGTGACAGGCACTCCCCTCAGCCGCCCCGCCAGAGGCAGTTATCCTTCGGAAACCTGTCTGATGTCAGGTAATCGGTGCCGTTCGTGCCCTGCGATAACGAGCGGGTAAAGTCATCCCAGCGGGGCCGGCGTCAGGATGCGCGCCAGATCCTGACCTGGGCCACACCGAAGCGCCGTTCGGTCAACAAGGGAAGGTCGATGGCGAGTTCGTCCTTCACTGCGGTTTCAGCCACGATAATGGCTTCAGGGGCAATCCAGCCGGAGCGGGCCAGAGCCTTGAGGGCAGACGGGACAAGGTCCTTGCCATAAGGCGGGTCCAGAAAGACGAGCGTGCAGGGGCGCGGCGCGCGTGGTGCACGCGTGACATCGCAGGTCAGCACGGACAGGTCGCGGTCCTCGAAGCGGCAGGCGCGGATATTGGCCGAAATCACGGCGCGGGCGCTGCGGTCCTGCTCCATGAAAACGGCGGAAGCGGCGCCGCGTGACAGGGCTTCGAGCCCAAGCGCGCCAGTGCCCGCAAAGGCATCGAGCACATGGGTGCTGCTCAGGAAGTCCGAACCGGCCCAGGGGGCGTGGGCCAGCATGTCGAACACGGCCTGACGGGCGCGATCGGAAGTGGGGCGGGTGGTCTCGCCCCGTGGC
>NZ_AYXS01000011.1:28492-28628 GCF_000505765.1 Asaia sp. SF2.1
GCCTGAAGGGCGACGCCTTTGCGTTCACCGCCGACGATACGCATTATTCTTCTTCGGCATCCGGGCTGGTCGTGTCGGGGGTCGTATCCCTGACCACCCGGCGCACGCGACGTGGGGCTGCTGCAAGGCCGGGGAT
>NZ_AYXS01000011.1:28717-30768 GCF_000505765.1 Asaia sp. SF2.1
CTGCTCGCGCAGGATCTTGCCCTGCACCTCTTCAATCTCGCGCTTTTGCAGCGTGCCAAGCTGGAAGGGGCCATAGGAGACGCGGATCAGACGGCTGACATGCAGGTTGAGACCCATCATGACGCGCCGGATTTCACGGTTCTTGCCTTCCTGAAGGCTGACGGTCAGCCAGGCGTTATCGCCCTTCTGCGAGTCCAGACCGGCTTCAATGGGACCATAGCGCACACCATCGAATTCCGAGCCATGAGCCAGAGCGGCCAGCTTGCGCTCGTCCACAACGCCGAACACGCGCACACGATAGCGGCGTATCCAGGCATTGGAAGGCAGCTCAAGGCGGCGGGCAAGCTCACCGTCATTGGTGAGCAGAAGCAGCCCTTCGGAATTGATGTCCAGACGCCCGACGCTGACGACGCGCGGCATGCCCTCAGGCAGGGAGTCGAACACGGTGGGTCGTCCCTGCGGGTCACGATGGGTGGTCATGAGCCCGTCCGGCTTGTGATAGCGCCAGACACGGGTGTGTTCCTTGCCCCCGATCACCTTGCCATCAAGCTGAATGATGTCGCCATCCTGTACGAAGGTGGCGGGATGCTCGACCGAAGAGCCGTTCATGCGGATGCGACCGGCCTCGATCATGCGTTCGATGTCGCGTCGGCTGCCCACACCTGCGCGGGCCATCCATTTGGCGATGCGTTCGCCCTTCTGTTCTTCGGTCATGCTCGTCTGTCCTGTGGTGTCGCGTGTCGGGCCGCGTCGATGAAACCAGCCAATAGACGCGCGTCACCCGGATCGATAGCGAATTCCGGATGCCACTGCACCCCCAGATAAAAAATTCCGTTGCCAGTGTCGTTGTCGGTACCGGGGGCTTCGATGGCCTCGATCAGGCCATCAGGGGCACGGGCACTTACCAATAGCCCCCCGGGGTCGCGCACGCCCTGATGATGGGAGGAATTGACCCGCATGGTCGTGCATCCGGTGTAGTGGGCCAGACGCGATCCGGGAACGAGGATCACATCGTGACCGGCTTCGTCGCGCGGGTTCGGCTGTTCATGGGCAATAGGCCCCGGCGCATGATCGGGAAGATGCTGGTGCAGTGTCCCACCCCAGGCAATGGCCATCAGCTGCATGCCGCCGCAGATGCCGAGTACCGGCAGGGTAAGACGGCGGGCGGCTGCAATATAGGCCAGTTCGGCGTCCGTGCGTCCCGGTTTGAGGGTTGTCTGCGGGTGCGGGGCTTCACCGTAAAGTGCAGGGTCAGGGTCGAACGCGCCCCCGGTGACAACCAGCCCGTCCAGACGCTCCATATAGGCCTGCGCCAGATCAGGCTCATGGGGCAGCCCAACCGGCAGGCCGCCTGCGTTGCGGATGGCATCGAAATAGTGTTGCCGCAGGGCGTGATAGGGCCAGCGGGAAAAATCCTGTGGGCCACCCGGCTCGATATCGAGGGTGAGGCCGATGAGGGGCGCGCGTGTCATGAGGTGGATGTAAGCAGGGTTTTCCGACAAACAGAAGGCAGGCGTGCAGGATAGCACGACGAACGATGGGAGGGGGGTCATCCGGCATGAGGCAGAAGAACAGTCATCATCCCTCCTCTCTCACCCGGACGGGGGATAAAAGCGCCCCCCCTGACAGGCGTGACAATGGCATCGCCCCGCCGTGTCTGGACCCGTCCGAGGCCATGAGCTGTGCTCTCGAGGCCGCCCGCGAAGCGGCCTTGCGGGGGGAGGTGCCTGTGGGTGCGATCGTACTTGGGGCAGATGGACAGGTTCTGGCCTGTGCCTCGAATGAGGTTGAACAAAGGGTCGACCCCAGTGCCCACGCGGAAATTCTCGCAATGAGGGAAGCGGCGCGGGTGCTCGGGTCGCGGTCGCTCGCCTCGTGCACCCTGGTCGTGACGCTGGAGCCCTGCCCCATGTGTGCAAGCGCCATGACGCATTTTCGCCTTGGACGGGTGATTTATGGTGCCTACGACCCGAAGGGGGGCGGGGTCGATCACGGACCACGCATTTTTGAGCAACCGGCCTGTCTGCACCGGCCAGAAGTGATTGGCGGGG
>NZ_AYXS01000011.1:30822-30886 GCF_000505765.1 Asaia sp. SF2.1
TACGCGAGCACGAAAATGCTGAATTGCTGAGGAAGTTTTTCATGACATTGCGGGAATCGCGCGC
>NZ_AYXS01000011.1:30904-38087 GCF_000505765.1 Asaia sp. SF2.1
GTCCTGAAACGGATTACCACGTTTTTACGCGCCCCTATTCTGGACGAACCGAAGGACGGTTCATAAGTTCTCTTGATCACACCGCACCCTGATGGTGCCAAAGCTGGAAAGATCATGACTGACGCCATGCCTGTTCGTTTGACGCCTTCACGCAAATTCCGTTCACTGGCTCTGGTTGCAGCCACTGCGCTGTCCATCGGGGTTGGTGCCTCGTCTCCCGCCTGGGCAGAAGGGCCGATCACGCCCCAGACCCAGCTTCAGACGCTGCCGAATTTCGTCAATCTGGTGAAGCAGGTGAAGCCTGCTGTCGTTTCCATCACCTCCCACATCCGCGCCGATGTGGCCGAGCAGGAAGAAGGCGGCGGCGGTGGCGGCCAGCAGATGCCGCAGGGCGCGCCCTTCCCGTTCCCCTTCCCGTTCCAGATGATGCCGCAGCAGCAGCAGCCCCGTCGCACTGTCGAGGCCCGCGGCTCGGGCTTCATCATCTCCAATGATGGTTATATCGTCACGAACAACCACGTGGTGAACGGTGCCACAAAGGTTTCGGTCACGCTGGACGATGGCACGACCCTGCCTGCCAAGATCGTGGGTCGTGATCCCAAGACCGATGTGGCCCTGCTCAAGATCAAGCCCAACGGCAAGCTGCCGTTCATCGAGCTGGGCGATTCAGACAATGTGCAGCCCGGTGAGTGGGTCGTGGCCGTGGGTAACCCGTTCGGGCTCGGTGGTACGGTCACGGCGGGTATCGTCTCGGCGCGCGGTCGCGATCTGAATGCCGGACCGTATGACGATTTCATCCAGATCGATGCGCCAATCAATCATGGCAACTCGGGTGGTCCGCTTTTCAGCCAGAACGGCAAGGTGATTGGTGTGAACGCGGCCATCATCTCGCCCTCAGGCGGGTCGATCGGCATTGGCTTTGCCATTCCGTCCAACACGGTCAAGAGTGTGGTGGACCAGCTCCGCACCTCCGGTCACGTCACGCGTGGCTATCTGGGTGTGCTGATGCAGCGCATTTCGCCCACGCTGGCGCAGGCTCTCGGGCTGAAGCCGAGCGAGCCGGGGGCGCCGCCTGAAGGGGCTCTTGTGGCGCAGGTCACCAAGGGCGGCCCGGCCGACAAGGCTGGCCTGAAGAGCGGTGACGTCGTAACAGCGCTGAACGGGGCCAAGATCAAGAGCGTTCACGATCTGGTCGTGCATACCGTCTCGATGAAACCCGGCACGGATGCGACGCTGACCATCCTGCGTGACGGCAAGAGCCAGACCATCACCGCCAAGATTGGCAATATGCCCAAGGATGGTGAGGGAGCGGATTCCAGCGCCGGAGACGATAACGGCCAGACTAATGGCGGCAAGATCGGTATTTCCCTCGCACCGCTTTCGCGTGACATGCGCCAGCAGCTTGGTGTGGATGACACCGTCAAGGGGGCGGTGATCAGCCAGATTGTCCCTGGGTCACCTGCCGAACAGGCTGGTGTGCGTCCGGGTGACATCATTCAGGGTGTTGGCAACACGGCCGTCGACAACCCCCGCGCTGTGCTGACCGCTGTGCGTGGTGTGCTCAAGAACAAGCAGCCCGTTCTGCTGCGCGTGCTGCGCGATGGTCAGCAGATCTTCATTGCCATCGCCCCGGGCGGAAGTGACAGCGATGACGACAGCAATGATGACGGCAATTGATTGCGTCAGGTTTCCCATGCCGGAGCGGCATGGGGAAAACAGCCCTCGTGAGGCTGTGAGAGACTGAAAAGGGGGGGGTAAGCAAACCCTGCCCCTTTTTTCATAGCGGCAGGGTCAAGGCCGGTCGCGCAGGATTTGCGACGATGACCGGGCTGCGGCACAGTAGCGGCATGACCCGTATCTTCATTGACTCCGATGCCTGTCCGGTCAAGGACGAGGTCTATCGCGTGGCCGGGCGCTACGGCCTGCATACGCTGGTTGTGGCTAATCGCATGATTGCCCTGCCTGACTCCCCCCTGATCGAACGTGTTGTGGTTGAGGCCGGCCCTGATGTGGCCGATGACTGGATTGCCGAGCGTTCAGTCGAGAATGATATCGTGATCACCGCCGATATCCCGCTCGCCGCACGTTGTGTCGAAAAAGGTGTGCATGTTCTCGACCCCAAGGGGCGTGTGCTCGATGGCGATGCCATCGGCATGGCGCTGGCCATGCGTAACCTCATGACCGATCTGCGTTCGGCAGGGATGATGACGCCGGGTGGTGCTGCTTTTGGCAAGGCCGACCGATCGCGCTTCCTCTCCGCGCTGGATACGCTGGTCAACAAGGCGCGCAAACCGCGCCTGCGCCCCATGACCCTGCCGCCCGGTTAGTGTCCGGGCGAAATTATCTCCCTCGTGAAAAAGTGTTGAGCGATCTTCGTTCGTGACTCCCTCTCCCCGTTACCGGGCCCTTCAGAAACAGGATCTGCGGGAATGAAAAAGATCTCCTTTTCGGACGCTGGCCGACTCATGCGCGAGAGTTTCCGACTGGGCTTCCTCAACCGCGCGGATGTCCTGACGCTGTCAGGCGGTCTGATCATCGCAAGTTGTCTGTTTGCGGCGATCAGACAGATGAACTGGCCGGACGGGATATCAGGTCATGGCATCTCGGCGCATTTCGAGCCGCTGATGCTAGGTGGTCTCGACACGATCGCGATGTGGTTTCTGACGCTCACCGTTACCCGGGCCAGTCTGACACCCTGGCAAGGTGTCAGCCTCTGGCGGCTGGACCGGGGCGCATTGCAGTCACTGGGCGTCAACGTGATCGTTCAGGGCCTTCCGACCGTACTGACCCTGCTGGTGGCCTCCAGCCTCAGTGATTATGTCAACGGAAACGCGGGTTTTTCGGCGAAGGCAGGGGGTATGCTTTTCCTGTGTCTGCTGGGCGCTTTCTGGATCTGGCTGATCGTGCGCTGCCTCATGATGAGCTATGTGGCGTGGGAAAGCGGGCATGCAGGTTTTCGGATTAGGCGCAGCTTCGAGGCGATGAAAGGGTATGTCTGGAGCTACGTGTTCTGGAATGTCGTTATGGCCATCCCTTTCGCTCTGGCGACCGTTCTGGTGGAGAAAATCACCGCCAGTTCTCCCCCCGGCACGTATCTGATAGCGGGATGTCTTGTGGTCGCAACCCTGACTGCTGCAGCGCATCATGTCGTCTCCCGCAGCTTCGATCTGCGCTTTTTTCAGGCTCTCGCGCTCGACCGACCCGAACAGACCGGGACAAGCAATCTTTTCGGGCATTCATGAACTCAAAACCAAAGATGGCCAAATTCTTACATTTGTGTCATCTTGATCCTGTGGTCAGATTGTCCCCCATTCGGCTGGCTGAACGGAAGGATGGTGCATGACGACCTATGCCATCTTGCTGACGACCTTGTTCTGGAAATGACCGATTTCATGACCGCTTCGATACAGGATACCGCCCGGGAAACAGCGCCGGATGAACATCTGGCCTCGCTCCTTCTCGATGCCCGGCGCACAAACAAGCCGCTGCATACCGTCCCCGAGACCATCGTTCCCATCAATCCCAAGGCCGCCTATGCGGTGCAGGACGTTGTGGCACGTGCATTGAGCGCGTCGGGCAAAGGGGAAATCGTGGGATGGAAGGTGGGCGCAGCCACACCCACAGCGACTCCAGCCTGTGCACCGCTGCACCGGGCAACGGTGTTCGAAAGCGGGCATGATCTTTCTCCGTCCTTCTGCCGCTTTCATGGCGTTGAGGCGGAGATTGCCTATTCCTTCGCGAAAGATCTGCCTGCGCGTGATACGCCTTGGACTGTGGAAGAAGTGGCCGACGCCATTGGCGCCATCCATGCTGCCATCGAGCTGCTCGATACGCGTTTCGTTGCGCCCGATACACAGCATAATCTGTCGCATCTGGCCGATCAGGGCAGCCATGGCGTGCTGGTGGTCGGGCGTGGCGTTACCGAGTGGCGCGACTTCACACCAACCACCCTGCCCATGACCATGCTGGTGAATGGCGAGAAGCGCTACGATCAGAAAGGCGGCAACAAGGCGGGCGACCCGCTTCGTCTTCTCACCTGGCTGGCCAATCACGCTATCGAACGCGGACGTCCGCTCCAGGCTGGCGATGTGGTCACGACAGGCTCGACCATGGGCACGCTGTTTCTCGAAGATCCGGCCGAAATCTGTGTTGCCTTCGAGGGGCTTTTCCCGGTCGAAACCCGCATCGGTGCGCCTTTTCGCAGCTGAGCGCGTTGGCATGGATCGTACCGGCCACGTGTGGACTCATCATCGGCGTATTCTTTGCGTCACGCCAAGGTGATGCACAAAGTGGTCGGGTTCTTCCTAGGGTTGCAGGATCTGCAACCCGCATGACGGACGTATCATGGCCACCAAGACAGATATTCTGATGATCGACCCGATGCCTGCCAGCTTCAACGAGCAGCTTGGGTCGCCTTTTCATCTGCATCAGTTCACCACGCTGGAGGCGCTCGGGCCGCTGTCTGAGCGGATAGAGGGCGTGACAACTGGTGGAGGCAGTGGCCTGCCGCGCGCCATCATGGATGCCTTGCCCAATCTTAAAGTCATCTCGGTCAATGGCGTGGGTTACGACAGGATCGACCTGGATGAATGTCGCCGCCGACAGATCCGTCTGGCCACGGCACAAGGCATGTTGACTGAAGATGTTGCCGATATGGCCATGGGTCTGATGCTCGATACGATGCGGGGCATCACCACCAGTGATCGTTTCGTCCGCGCCGGGCGCTGGGGCCATGAGACCGTACCAAATTCCTGGACGCTCAAGGGGCGCAAGCTGGGCATTGCCGGGTTTGGAGCCATCGGCAAGGCCGTGGCCAAGCGCGCTGCCGCCTTTGACATGACCATCGCCTATTTCAGTTCGCGCGAGCAGAGTGACACACCCCAATACCCGTTCTATCCAGATTTGCGCGTTCTGGCCGAATGGGCCGATGTGCTGGTGCTGTGTGTCTCGGGCGGCGCGCGCTCTTTCCATATGATTGATCGTGAGATGCTCGAGGCGCTTGGGCCGACCGGCTTCCTCATCAATGTGGCACGCGGCAGCGTGGTGGATGAGGCCGCATTGCTCGAGGCCTTGCAGACCGGGGCCATTCGTGGTGCCGGGCTGGATGTTTTCGAGCAGGAGCCCAGGATGGATGAAGCATTCTGGGCACTGGATAACGTGGTGCTTCAGGCCCATCGGGCGAGTTCGACCCTCGAGACGCGAGCTGCGATGGGGCGTCTGGTATTCGACAACCTTGCCGCATTCTTTCAGGGCAAGCCGCTTCTGACGCCTGTGCTCTGACCGGCCCGGTTTTTACGATCGATACGACGCGCCCTGCCTGAGAGATCCTCCACGCTCGTTCGACCGGTGCGAAACCGGTCGAAATGGAGGTTTTCCCCCGGTTTTTGAGGCAGCGGTGCGCTGGGCAGCAGATAGACCCGGTCATCCGGATCATCAAAAAGGACGATGTGATTCTGGAAGAAATCGGTTCCGAGCAACCCCATGCCGAGATCGTCCTGAGCATAGACCGACATGTGATCAAGTGATATCGCCCCCATACGCATCGACTTCACGGTTGTGCGCTTGAGGTACGAATGAATGGTGCCGTAAAGCGCAACGCCGGAATTTCCTGCCGGGTCGGCAGGATCGTCCTTTACCGGGTCGAGCCATATCGCCGGTATCGTCGTGATCGGTGTATCGGCATCGAGCACGAAATCACGGGCCACCCCATCAATGCTGACCGGGATCAGCCCTTTTCCATGTAAAGGCAGGGCCTGTGCCCCAGCGCCGATCAGAGCGGCGGGCGCGGAGCGGCACGCCGCATCACGGCTGAACCGGATCAGTGCGAAGGCGCTGTGGGGCATATCCACCAGCACGGCGAGGTGTGAGAAAGCTTCGCGCCCAATCACCCCGATCAAAGGCCGTGAGCCGATCTTCTGGGTTGGATAATCCTCAAGCTGGATCATGTCCGGCGTTCCCATATCGAGGGGGCCTATTGCCAGCTGTCCTGCCTGAATGATGGGCTGAGGGTCAGTGTAGATCCCATTTGTCGTGATCATGCCGGATCGGTGGGTGTCGTAAGTGTCGAATCCGTCCATGTTCCCGACATAAAGCTTGTCGAAGCCATGAGAGAAATACAGAGCGATGGGGCGGCCATTCAGCGTGGCAGGGATGATCGGTGAATCGCCCGATCCACCCAGAAGCGGCAAGGTGACCGCGCCTTCAATGCAATCGGGCGGTGCCGGTTGCCCCTGGGCTAAAGCCTCTCCGGCAAGACACGAGACAACGCAGAGTGGGAGGACAAGGCAGAAGGTCCCACGCGTTACATGACGAATGAAGGAACACCGCGCCAGTGAATGCAGTATGGCGCCTGCCACACTCATCTCAGCTGGCTGTCCTTGCTCCCGCGGCGATTGATTCCTGTAAAAACCGGCCTTCTGTCGCGCTCGGACTGGCAATCGATGCAAAGCCGCACACCCGGAAGTGCCTTTTGCCGAGCGGTCGGAATGTCCTCTCCGCAATTTACACATTCGGCGCAGCTCTCGCCATGCGGCATGGCCGCACGTGCACGGCTTACCGCATCGGCAATCGTATCATCGATCTGATCCTGAACGGCCCCATCGGGAGCCCAACCCGTTGCCATCAGCCTGATCCTCTTGTTCTGAACAAGACAGATGTTGGTATTCTATCCCCCGCTCTCAAGGCCCTTGCACAATCAGCCTTTCAGCCCCGTGTCGTTTGCTGGGTTATGCCTCGATAGAGGTCACAAGGCCATCATGTGCCCTCTGGTGGGTATCTGCTCAATTCAAGCCGGGTTGGATCCCTGCACCAGAATACATGGGTGTGAGCGGCCATGTCCCTGAAGGGGGACGGATCATGAGGTACTCCCCCTCGTTTCTCAGAGTATGAGGAAAGCGCAGCGCGCTTCCTTTCCCTGATCTCTGATGACGTGAGGGCAGGAAGTGGACCACATGGTTTGGATAATCGAAAAGAACGACGTGGTGCTCGAAGAATACCTGCCCAAGAACGCCCCCGCTGTCGTCACCGGATGAACCGGAACCTGCGCTGCCCTGCAGATGAAAAGCTGTCCCGGCGATTTCGGGAATTGCCGGCAGGGTGATCGTTTCATCACGGGGGGATGGTGGCGCAGGCCAGTCGCCCGACACGCTGCGATCCTTCTTCATGTCGTGTGTCGTCATCCAGG
>NZ_AYXS01000011.1:38188-38885 GCF_000505765.1 Asaia sp. SF2.1
GGTAATCTGCGCGCGATGCTCTGCGTCGAGCGGCAGATGCGTTTCACCGGGGCCGAGAAATCTTGCGGCAGCCCCTTCGCAGGATTTGTCTGCACTGAAGCGAATAAGTGCGAACGCGCTATGCGGAATGTCCATAAGGACCGCCAGACCATCGAATTGATGTGCGCCGATCACCCCAATCACCTGGCGCAAACCGACGGAGCGCATGGGGAATTGCGGCAATCTGACCATGGAAACTGTTCCCAGATCGAGTGTGCCGAGCTCGAGCTCGCCAGTCTTCATGAGGGGGGCATCGCTGATTTGCGCACCATCCTGCACAATCGTCGTATGTGTGCCGGTGTCACGACCGCCGTAAGCCGCGATATCGCCGCCATAAAGCCCATCGACGGTTGTCGAATAATAGAGAGCGACAGGTTTTCCCTGCATCGTTGCCGGGAGAACAGGCGCATCGCCCGGCCCACCAAGAATCGGTAGGGTGAATGCGCCCAGAATACATGAGTCGGGCTGGGCACGGGGATGGCTTGTCAAAACAAGCAGGCTGAGTATTGCGCAGAAAAAAGCAGATAGAACCCGTTTCATCGCGGCTACCATCCTCGCTGCTGCGATCACTGATCCAGGCCGTCGGTAGATCTGACAACGGCTGGCGAATCAGCGCATTTGTGCCAATCCTCTGTCCGGAGCCGCTTCCCGGGCAAGC
>NZ_AYXS01000011.1:38928-40286 GCF_000505765.1 Asaia sp. SF2.1
CACATTGTCGTGCGGGATCATCGAGCCGCATGACAATGCGGCGTTGGATCCAGCCGGGTCATTGAGCGCCCATGTGGTTCCGGCTGCCGTGATCTTTTCACTGCGGTTTGGCAAGTGTGTTCGGCAGGTCTCCTCGCTGGTTCCTATGGACCGCCGCGTTGAGGAGCGCGACTTGTCACGGCGCCGGAAATAAGCCGAACCCGTCTCCTTGGCTTTCGTTCACGACGCTGAGAGGGAGGGAAGAGCGTGGAACGTCTCGATCAGGGGAATGACGCTTCGGTGGTCAGGGCGCTTCCAAAGCAGGAACTGCTCGATTCAGTTCAGGCAGCAGCCCATCTTGGGCTCACGCATGGTCTGTTCAGAACGTTGCATTTCTTCCGCTGTGGCCCGGGTGTGCTGACAATCCGCTCCAAGCGCCTCTATCGACGCAGTGAACTGGACAGGCTGCGAGAGCAATGGTGCGTATCCGTTCTGGTCCGCGCCGAGGACAGGCTGAGCCCCGCCGCCGACATGGAGGACAGCCATGCCCCCCGGTCACCTTACACTTCCCGCCCTCTGCCCTATCGGCTCGATCCCCTGATGCGCATGCTGGCGCTGCGCGCCATACGGCATCAGATCGTTATTTCAACGTTCTGGGTGATGGGGATCATTGGTGGGGCAATCTGCCTTATCCTCTATTGAACGGTCAGAGGACCGAAAAATCCCGATATTCAACGGTTTTCAAGGACTGATGCTCATGCGCTCCCGTCTGCCTGCCATCACGCTTTACGGCTCCCTTGCCTGCAATGCAGCACTTCTGGCACTTGGCAAGGCCAGAACCGGCAGGGCGGTCAGAGGGGTCAATTGCACCGCTCACTGGTTGAAGGGAGATGATGCCGCCTCGTATGACGAGGTGGATCTGATTCATTCCGGCACCGGTGCCGCCACCAATGTGGCAGCCGTGCTGTTCTGGGCCGTGCTGTACGATCGGGCCCTTGGAAAGCTGCCGGGTCTGCTCAGGGCGCTGTTGGTGACGCTGGCTCTTGGTCCGGTTTCAGCCCTGGTCGATTACAAGGCGACCCCAAAGCGTTTCACCCCCGGCTGGGAACTGGTCTTTTCAAAGCGGGATATGGCGCTGGTCTATGCGGCCATGGTGACGGGCATGGCTTTTGGCGCCACACGCCGCCGTAAGAGCTGAACCCGCGCCCCTCAGAACGTCCCCGCCTCGCCTGCAATCAAGAGGGGGGCGAGAACATGAGGGGGGCGTACCTGCCAAAGGCTTTTGTCAGGCTGTTCCGCCAACTGTCAGCCCGGCCAGTTTCAGTGTGGGCTGACCCACACCCACGGGCACGCCCTGACCTGCCTTGCCACATGTGCCG
>NZ_AYXS01000011.1:40335-40519 GCF_000505765.1 Asaia sp. SF2.1
ATACCGGGGTCCAGCGCCACGTCCTGACCGATCATGGAAATCTTGTTCATGGCATCGAACCCGTTGCCGATTAGGGTTGCGCCCTTGACGGGGCGTGTCACCTTGCCCTCCTCGATCAGATAGGCCTCCGACATGGCAAAGACGAATTTTCCCGAGGTGATATCGACTTGCCCGCCGCCAAAAT
>NZ_AYXS01000011.1:40575-45337 GCF_000505765.1 Asaia sp. SF2.1
CGACCGCATAGAGGCCCTTTCTGGTCGAGCGGATCATCTCTTCTGTTGTGGCATCACCGCCCAGCATGAGGGTGTTGGTCATGCGTGGCAGTGGCGCATGGGCATAGGATTGGCGACGCCCATTGCCGGTTGGCGCCACACCCATCAGTCGGGCATTCAGCCGGTCCTGAATGAAGCCGCGCAGGATGCCATCCTCGATCATGACCGTGCGACCCGAGGGAGTACCTTCATCATCAATAGTCAGTGAGCCGCGCCCTTCAGCCAGCGTTCCGTCATCCACCACGGTCACGCCGGGGGCGGCCACGCGCTTGCCGACCATATTGCTGAAGCTCGACGTGCCCTTGCGGTTGAAATCACCCTCCAGCCCGTGCCCGACCGCTTCATGCAGCAGGATGCCGGGCCAGCCCGGGCCGAGCACGACATCCATTTCGCCAGCGGGTGCCGGGCCGGCCTCGAGACTGACCTTGGCGCGGCGTACCGCTTCGTCCACCGCTTCCTGCCATGTTTCGCGCCCCAGCAGGCGTGACAGGCTGTAGCGTCCGCCCATACCGCGGCTGCCACTCTCGCGACGTCCATCGCGCTCAAGCACCACCGACACATTGAGCCTGACGAGGGGGCGCAGATCGGCGGTGCGAAAACCTGAATCGCGCATGATCTGTACCGCTTGCCACTCTGTCGCGATGCTGGCCGAGACCTGCACCACTTCGGGCCCGAGACCACGCGCATAGGTGTCGATCTCACCCAGTACGGCGGCGCGCGCGGCAAAATCCGTATCGCTCAGGGGGCTTTCAGGTGCGTAAAGACGGCGGTTCGTGGCCTGCGGCGGCGCGGCAGGTGTGCCGCTGCGCCCCTGACGCACGACCGAGACCGCACCTGCTGCACGCTCCAGAGCGCTTTTGCTGATCTCGTCGGAATGCGCAAAGCCGGTTTCGGGACCGATGACGGAACGCAGACCGAACCCCGATGACGTATCGAAGCTGGCGGAGCGTATCACGCCGTCATCAAGCACAATGGACTCGCTTTCGCGATATTCGAGGAAGAGCTCGCCATCCTCGATGCCCTCAAGCGACCGGCTGACGATTTTCTCCGCCTCATCCCGCGTCAGGGTGCTGTCTGCCCGTTCGAAAAACAGGCGATCGGTCACAGCAAGGGCAGAAAGGGGCGTGGCGTCGGCGTGAGAGGTCATGATTCCCAAAAGCTCCTTCTTGAACCCAGACACATGGCCTCTCCGCCCTTCAAATGCGAGGGGAAACCCGACACAGGGATAAAAAACATCCCCGATGGCCGGGTTGGTGGCGTCAGCTCTGGCGGGCCAGACGACAGAATCCGGCCACAACAATCATCAGGGCTGCCAGCATGAGGAAAGCGCTGGAGAGGCTGGTGGCATGAGCGACCGCACCCACAAGGGCCGGTCCAGCCAGAATCCCGGCATAGCCTAGGGTGGTGATGGCTGCGACGGCGGTCGAGGCTTTCATGACCCGCTGTCGCCCGGCGCAATTATACAGCACAGGCACGATATTGGCGCAGCCAAGCCCGATCAGGAAGAACCCCGCCAGTGCGAGCGGGGCGTTAGGGGCCATCACGACCAGCGCAAATCCGCTCCCCGCGCAGAGCCCGCCCAGACCCATGATGAGCGGACGCCCGCATAGTGCAATGACGCGGTCGCCACTCAGTCGCCCAAGGGTCATGGCCGCCGCAAACACGGCGTAGCCCCAGCCCGGCTGTATGCCGAACGAGGATCGCCCCTGCAGAAACACAGCCCCCCAGTCGAGCACCGCGCCCTCGGCCAGAAAGGCAATGCCCGTCAGGAGTCCCAGCACCCAGACCAGCCCACGGGGCAGCGCGAAACCTTCGCCACCGCCCGGTTCGGGCTGATGCAGCAGTCCGGGCCACACACGAAGGGCCAGAACAAACACAAGGATCTGTCCTGACAGGATGATGGACCAGAGCGGCATACCGGTCAGGGTGAGCACAGGAGAAGCCGCAGCGCCTGCGGCCCCTCCAATGCTGAACCAGGCATGAAACCCCGAAAGCAGGGGCGTGTCGCTGCGCTGCTCGACCTCGACAGCTTGGATGTTGATGGCTGTCTCCACCGCACCGAGCCCGACGCCCAGCAGGAAAATGCCCAATGCCAGCCCCGGCAGAAAACTCAGCCATGACAGGGGCAGCAGTACCGCGCCGGCAAGGCCCAGCCCGCCAAGGGCGACGGGACGACAGCCCCAGCGGCCCACCCATAATCCGGCGAGAGGCATGCCCAGCACGGACCCGCAGCCGAGACAAAGCAGAAGCAGGCCCAGGCTGCCATCATTGAGCCCTGCATGATGTTTCACGACGGGGACAAGGCATGACCAGAGGGCAAATATGGCCCCCGTCAGAAAGAAGACGGTTCGTGTGCTGTTTTGCAACCTCTTCAGCTCTGGCCTGTTCATCATCAAAACCCGTCCTTCAGTGGCATGCATCGTCCATGTCTCAACAGGACTCTCCAATGCCATCGGACAGCGCGGGTGCGCATGACAAAACAATGCCATGCCGTCCGGGCGAGATTGCGAAGAGCCTGCTGCCCGGTCAGGCCGGGAGCCTGATACGGAGAAGGCAAACCAGCCCCTGAAGGATCGTGTTCACTGAAGAACCGCGCTCAAGGAGAGTTCATGACGCAGTCGGGCCATTCCCTTGCTTTCTCGCCACAACGCCAGCCCGGAAACGCTGGGCAATGGACGCGTCAGCGTAAATTATCGGCGTCGAAACTGCTTTGTCTGGGTGTGTCCCTGCTCGTTCTGGGCGGAGGTTGGGCGCAGGCTCAGGACAATAGCGCCGTAGCTAAGGCGTCTGCCTCCAGCGCAATGAATCCCCAGACTCCAGCGCATATCGATGCAACGGGCACGGAAAAAGAAACCCAAAATCCGGAAAAGGCGAGCAAGGCGAGTGACTCCCCGGCTGCGTCACCAGCGACGCAGCCCGAGAGCACAGGCTCGCAGGCACCATCACGCCGCGTTACGGTAGCAAGCGAAGCCGCACAGTCGCTGCATGTCGCCTCCGTGCCGCAGGATCTGCGTTCGCCTTCCATCGCGCTGGGTGGGCTTTTCGCCGCCATCGGCGGTGCGCATCTGGCGCCCGACTTCAAGAATGTCGCTGATTCGCGCCCGGACGAGGCCCCAGCCGATCTCCTGAACGACTGGGAAACGCAGCGGCATCATCCGGATTTCAATCTGCGTGATTTCTATCAGCAGCACTTCTCGCCGCCGATCAGGCGTGATGTGTCCTATCGACGCAAGGCGGATGAGAACATCTACGATTACATCCAGGGCATGTGGGGCGTTCTGACACGTCAGCCTGACAAGCCCATGTCCTACTCCTCGCTTCTACCCCTGCCTCATCCCTATGTGGTGCCCGGAGGCCGTTTTTCGGAGCTGTATTACTGGGACACGTATTTCACCATGATCGGTCTGTATGAGACCGGGCAATGGGATCTGCTGCGCGGGATGATCGGCGATATGGCATCGCTGATCGATCGCTATGACCATATTCCCAATGGCACACGCACCTATTATCTCAGCCGTTCAGAGCCGCCTTTCTTCTCGCTGATGGTCGATCTTCTGGCGCAGCATGACGGGCAGGGGGCCTATAAACGCTACCTCCCCCAATTGCAGAAAGAGTACGCCTACTGGATGGAAGGGGCGGACACGCTCAAGCCGGGTCAGGCCTATCGCCATGTGGTGCGCCTGAATGACGGAACCCTGCTGCTGCGCCATTGGGATGATCTCGATACGCCCCGTGATGAGAGTTATCCTGAAGACGTTGCAACGGCTGCCCGCGCGCCATCGCGCGCGCCTGCAGATGTCTATCGTGATCTGCGGGCCGGGTCGGAAACCGGTTGGGATTTCTCGTCACGCTGGCTGGCCGATGGCCATACACTGGCGACCATTCATACGACCGATCTGGCACCCATCGAGGTGAACGCGCTGATGGTGCATCTGGAGCAGACACTCGAACACGCTTACGCCCTGACAGGGCAACGCAAGCTGGCCAGGCTTTATGGTCAGCGCGCTGATGAGCGTGTTGCCGTCATGCGGCGTGTGTTCTGGGACGATGATCGTCAGGCCTTTTACGACTATGACTGGCGCAAGGGTCGCCTGACCGATGTGCTCTCAGCGGCGACAGCCATGCCCCTTTTCCTGCGTATTGCGTCGCAGGATCAGGCGATGGCGGTTGCGGAAACGATCCGGGACAAGCTTCTGCGGCCCGGTGGCATCATGGCGACCGACCATGAGAGCGGGCAGCAATGGGACGCGCCGAATGGCTGGGCACCTGAGGAGTGGATGGCCATCAAGGGGCTCAACAACTACGGCGATACGGAACTGGCCGAGACCATTGCCCGGCGCTGGATGGCGCGTGTGATCGGCACCTATGAAAAATCAGGTGTGCTGCTCGAGAAATACGATGTCGAATCCCCGACGATCAGTGCCACCGGAGGCAAGGGTGGGGGTGAATATCCCATGCAGATCGGCTTTGGCTGGACCAATGGCACCCTGCTTGGGCTGATGCGTCGCTATCCCGGCGACACGAGCACAATACTTCAGCGTAACCCGCTTTCGAGCCAACCACCGATCGATGTTCTGCCCCCAAGTGACCCCTATAGCGCGGTTGGTCCGGAGGCTAATGATCCAGTGATGGCCCCTGCGAAACCGGCAGGAGATGTCGAGACGGGTGCTCAGGAAAAAACCGCTCATGCGAGCGCCATAGATAGCGACGCGCAGCAGGTCGC
>NZ_AYXS01000011.1:45442-50475 GCF_000505765.1 Asaia sp. SF2.1
GATGGTGCTGCGGGCAGTGGGGGGGGCAACGGGGCAAGCGGTGTGGAACCCACCCCGCTCGATCAGCGTGTGTCGACCCGCAAGATGACAGCCTATCAACCTTCCTGAGCAAGTTCTCCGTGTGGGGTCGGTGTGTAGCAGAGAGCCAGACGCCTGAGCGCTTCGTGAAGCACAGCTTCTGTCTTGCAGAACGCAAAGCGTATCAGGTGGCGCGGTGGGGGCGCACCCTCGGGGTCATAAAATGCCGAGACCGGGATAGCGGCGACTCCGGCCTCGGTCACGAGATCGCGGCAGAACGTCACGTCATCGCGTCCCCGGGCATGGGCGGTAATGTCGGCAACGACGAAATAACTTCCGTCAGCGGGTAGGGTAGGAAAGCCGAGCGCATGAAGCCCATTGGCAAACAGGTCGCGTCGCGCGCGCAGGCTGTCGGATAGTTCGGTGAAGAACGCCTCTCCCAGATCCAGCCCCTTCGCGACAGCGCGCTGAAGGTTCGGTGCGCTGGAAAACGCGACGATCTGATGAGCCTTTGCGATGACGGCGGCGAGATCAGGGCAGGCAGTAATGTAACCGATTTTCCACCCGGTCACCGAGAAGCTCTTTCCGGCACTGCCAATGCGAATGGCGCGTTCGCGCATGCCGGGCCGTGTCATGAGCGGGATATGTTTCACCCCGAATGTCAGATGCTCGTAAACCTCGTCGCACAGGGCATAGCAATCATGCTCGAGCACAAGCGAGGCGATAAGATCGAGCTCGTCCGTGGTGAAGACCTTGCCGCTGGGGTTCATGGGCGAGTTGAGCAGAACGAGCTTCGTTCTGGCCGAAAAGGCAGCCCGCAGATCGGCTCCAGGCAGGTGCCAGTCAGGGGCTTCCACCCGCACACAGCGCGGCACGGCACCAAGCATACGCAGCATGGGCAGATAGGTGTCGTAAAGCGGCTCGATCAGCACGACCTCATCACCCGGCTCGATGAGTGCCATCATGCTGACGGCAAGCGCCTCCGTGGCGCCTGAGGTCACAATCACTTCCTGCGCCGGATCGACCTGCAGGCCATAGTCACGGGTATTGGCCCGCGCCACCGCCTCACGCAGTTCAGGCAGGCCGGTCAGGGGAGCATACTGGTTGCGCTGGTCTTTCAGCGCCTCCGCAGCCGCATCAATCAGCGCAGCGGGGCCTTCCGTATCGGGAAAGCCCTGCCCCAGATTCACCGCCCCATGTGCAGCGGCAAGCTGGGACATGGTGGTGAAAATGGTGGTTGGCAAAGAGCTGAGAAAGGCGTTTGGTTTTTTCATGCCGGGCCTGCGCTGGAAAGGGACAGGGCATGATACCGGCTTAATGCGGGGTGTAAAATCGGCCCGATCCCGCATGCTGTCGCACCTTCATGGTGTCGATGGCGGCCTGACACGGTTCCGGTCGTGTGAAAGGGGCGTGGCCTCGCAGTCCTGCCGGCTGTCAGCCCGGTTGAAACCGGGACTCCACCGGTCAAGGCACATCACAGTCGCGTGCGAGGCAGAAAAAAACAACGATAAGGGAGCGAAACGCTCCGATATGCTATTTTTGTTGGTCAGTCATGCGTCGTTTTGCTTCCGGAAAGGGATATGGGGGGTCGGATGGGGCTCGAAGAGGGTCTTTTTCGTTATGTCAGACGCGTAAAAAACCTTTGGAATACTCGACAGTTCGCGAATCCTGTCCTAATCGTTTTGCAGCCGATCAGTGCGGCCCCTTGAGGCAGAAACAGGTAGTTGACAAATGGCGAAAAAAGCTCCAGCCGCGGCGTCCAAGGCTGCGTCCTCCACGATTGCAGCGCCCAAGCCGGGCAAGCCGGACAGCGCCGCTGTAAAGCGCGTTTTTGAGCTGATGCAGGAACACTCCGTCGAGCTGGTTGACCTGCGCTTCACCGACCCGAAGGGCAAGTGGCATCACACGACCCAGTGGCACACCACCATCGAGGAAGACACCTTCGTTGAAGGCTTCATGTTCGATGGTTCGTCGATTGCTGGCTGGAAGGCCATCAACGAATCCGACATGGTGCTCCTGCCTGACCCGACCACAGCCGTCATGGACCCGTTCTCGGCCAAGCCGCAGCTGATCCTGATCTGCGATATCGTCGAGCCCCGCACCGGCAATTTCTACGCCCGCGACCCGCGCGCGACGGCCAAGGCTGCTGAAGCCTATCTGAAGACCACAGGCCTGGGTGACACCGCCTTCTTTGGTCCTGAAGCCGAGTTCTTCATTTTCGACAACGTCAAGTTCGGCACGGGCCCGAACTACGGCACGTATCAGCTCGACAGCATCGAAGGCCCCGACGCCTCGATGAAGGACTACCCGGAAGGCAATATGGGCCATCGTCCGGTGGTCAAGGGCGGTTACTTCCCGGTCGCTCCGGTCGATAGCGAAGGCGACCTGCGCGCCGAGATGCTCTCCACCATGGGTGAGATGGGCCTGCCGATCGAAAAGCACCACCACGAAGTGGCACAGTCGCAGCACGAGCTGGGCACGAAGTTTGCCACGCTGGTGCAGTCGGCCGACTTCATGCAGATCTACAAGTACTGCGTGCACAACGTCGCCCATTCCTATGGCAAGACGGCCACCTTCATGCCGAAGCCCATCGCTGGCGATAACGGCTCGGGCATGCACGTGCATCAGTCGATCTGGCGCGATGGCAAGCCGCTCTTTGCAGGTGACCAGTATGCTGGCCTGTCGGAAGATGCGCTGTTCTACATTGGCGGCATCATCAAGCATGCCAAGGCGCTGAACGCCTTCACCAACCCGTCGACCAACTCCTACAAGCGTCTGATCCCGGGCTTTGAAGCCCCCGTTCTGCTCGCTTACTCGGCTGCCAACCGTTCGGCCTCATGCCGTATTCCGTACTCGGTAGGCCCGAAGGCAAAGCGCATTGAGGTCCGCTTCCCGGATCCGACCGCCAACCCCTACCTTGCCTTCGCCGCCATGCTGATGGCTGGCCTCGACGGCATCCGTAACAAGATCCATCCGGGCGAAGCCATGGACAAGGACCTGTACGAACTGCCGAAGGAAGAGCTGGCCCAGATCCCGACGGTCTGCGGTTCGCTCCGTGAAGCCCTTCAGGCCCTTGAAGCCGATTTCGCGTTCCTGCTCGAAGGCGATGTCTTCACCAAGGACCAGATCGAGAGCTACATCGAGCTGAAGTGGAAAGAAGTCTACAAGTTCGAGCACACGCCGCACCCGGCCGAGTTCGAAATGTACTACTCGGTCTGATCCGAGGAAAAAGCCCGGCTTTCGCGCCGGGCTTTTTTTATGTCTGCACCATTTTTCTCACCCCGCGCGGATTGGCATGATTTCGGTTGTCAGGCTGTGGTCGTGCTGGTTGGGAGAGGGAAGTGCCAGGTCATGGCACGTATCGGATAGCAGCTTACGCAAGGCGCGGTAGGCAGGATCCAGATGGGTGCGCTCTCCCCAGACAAGATATTTGTCAAACCCCGGCAGGACGAGCGGCGCAGGTGGCGCGAAAACCGCCAGATCATGACGTGTCGCCAGAAGGCGTGAGGGCAGCACGGCGACAAGATCTGTGCGGGTCAGAAGATCAGGCACCATGAGGAAGCCCGAGGTCGAAACGGCCACGTGGCGTTTCAGGCTCAAACGGCGCAGCGCAGCGTCGGTCATGGCCTCGAAGCCGCCTCCGTCTGGCGATACCACCACATGATCAGCCTTGCAGAACCGGTCGAGTGTCATGCCTCCGGAGAGAGCGGGATGCCCAAGACGGGTCGCACAGAGCCATGTCTCATGGAAAAGCTTTTGTGCATGCAGCGCTGGCGTGCAGGCTTCGCTGGCAAGCAACGCCCAGTCGAGAACCCCACGTTCAAGATGGTCCTGCGCTGTCTCCCCGTTCAGGTCATGCAGGGCAATGCGTATGCCAGGCGCCACGACCCGCAATCGGGCGATAAAGGGGAGGAGAACCGTGTGGATCGCATAATCGGTGGCGGCAACAGACAGGATAAGAGAGGCGGTTGCCGGATCGAAAATGACAGGCTCTGCCAGACTATCGAGCTGAGTCAGAATCGCACGTAATGGCTGGGCCAAGGCAAGGGCACGGGGGGTGCAGACGAGTGACCGCCCCTGACGCACAAGGAGCGGATCGTCAAAGGTCTCACGCAGCCGGGCAAGCATGTTGCTTATGGCAGGTTGTGTGACGCTCATGAGGGATGCGGTACGGGTGACGCTTTGTGTGGTGACGAGCATGTCGAGTGCACGCAGCTGTGTGAGATCGAGCCTTCCGAGCCTGTCCATAAGAGCTTTTCCCCTCCATGAAGGATGTTCGATTCATCACATCAAGTGATGGATCAGATCATCAATCATGATTTTTCATGATGGGACAAATCTGACAGTTCAGGGAGTAGTGAAGAGGAGATACCCCCATGACCCCCTATCCTGTGATGAACGCCATTCTCTGGCCTCAGGGGTACCTACCTGGCCTGGCGGATAATTTCGTTTCCAATGAATGCATCGTGGCTGACGTGCCGTTGCTCAGCGTGTGGGCACTTCTGACCCATCCGGATGAATGGCCCCGCTACTACGCGAACGCCGCCAACCCGCGTATTCACAACGACGATGGCCCGCAATTATCGGCAGGATGTCACTTTGCCTTCGAAACCTTCGGTTTCCCTGTTGAGGCCCGCGTCACGGAATATGTGGCACCCGAACACGGGAAACCCGGCAGATTGGCCTGGCATGGCTGGGCAGGAGAGAAGGGCACCGAGACACGGCTTGACGTGCATCATGCCTGGCTTGCTGAGATGCTGCCTGGCAACCGTTTGCGTGTCCTGACGCAGGAGACCCAGAACGGAGCACCCGTCAAGGCCCTGGCCACGACCCGGCCCAACCCGATGCTCAATGGCCATCAGGACTGGCTGGATGGGCTGATAAGACAAGCGCAGGGCTTTCTCTGACATCAGTATCCAGGCCAGGGCCGCCGATTAGCAATGGCGCAGTTGAGACAGGCCCGAGAGATGCCTGTTATTGGCTTGGCGGCGTGGTCGATCTGTCGGCAAGTCTGG
>NZ_AYXS01000011.1:50572-52117 GCF_000505765.1 Asaia sp. SF2.1
GTTGCGGTGCTCGCGTCCGGATCGTGTGCGGCTGTACCCTCCGCGGTCTGATACGTTCCGACCATGCGCGTGTGGAACCGGCATGTGAGGACCGGAGAAAGGCAGCTTGCGCTAGCATCGAGATACATATCGAGCTCAAATTTGCCTTGTTCTTAGGCCCGAACGCTCATCGAAAGGAATGACCCTGCACAAGCGAACGTGCCGCCGAGAGGCGAGGGGCTGCGCAGTTCGTCATCATCGTTGCGCGGGAAAGATCTTGACGAATCCGCGATTAGCGACGAAAAGCAACCCGTTCATGCGCCATGCCGGGTTAGCACAGTGGTAGTGCAGCGGTTTTGTAAACCGAAGGTCGGGGGTTCAAATCCCTCACCCGGCACCAGAAATCTATATAAATCAAGCATTCTGGAAAAGCGCATCTTGCGAACGAATAGAGCACAGCGCATGGCATGTCGGATAAAAAGCCGGATACGAGTCGCGCCCTTCATCATTCCCGCAAAAAGCTCTGCCACCTTGCACAGGGGGCATGCCTTTTGTTGTTTGATTGATTTCCTATTGCGGGGGTGACGAACAGTGATCGTTCGCTGACGATCAAACAAAGAACATCGACTCTTCCGCAGTCATCACGTCTGAAACATGCCATAAACCAACACCTAGACGCGAATAGGCAGACTGACCTTGGGCCGGATAGAGACTAAGTCTGCGTATGATTTGAGTACCTCATTGAAAAGGTCAGGATGCTTTTGGGCTTCAACTGATATAATCAATGCGTAACGAATCTTTGTAGCGAGGCGAGCGCTATGCCCTGCTTCGCGTGCGTTATAATGGATATCGAAGACAGGATCATCGAGATATATACCGCTAGTACCTATCTTAGAGTGTAGAACAGTTTCCCATTTGCCTAAGTCAGATCGTGCTTCAGCTTCTGTTGTGTAAGGTTTCTTCGAAAAGAAACTTTTGCTGTTGGCGTGAGATTTTCCAGCTTTGACGTTGTTTTTATTGGGCCTAAATACAACTTCGAGACCAGCGCGCGTGTAAGAGCAAGAATCTTGAGGGTCGGTCGGACATGCGTAGCAGAAAGTCGCCTTGATCTGGACTTTCCCGCTCAACCCTCCCTCAGGTAACGGTAGCGGTGCCCGGAGGTATTTGCCTGCCTTTAGCTCGCCTTGGTATACGATACGAGCTACCCCATCCGGGCACGTGATAAGATCCATCATATCTTCAGGGATCTTACCCCAACCTACTTCACTACGAGGGTGATCCAGATTTCTAGCGCCGTGGATTAGGAGAGCTTTGATCGCAAGAGGCGATAGATCGGCTCCCAGCATTGCTCGGATGCCGACAGCGCTTCGTAGTAAGAAGGGAGCCGCAAAGCTGGTCCCTAGTTCAGGAGATAGCTGAGCGCGAGGCCCCTCGGTGAGAACGTGGAAGTACTCCGGTCTGTAGGCATCACCACCGAAAGCCAGAAGATCCGGTTTCACAATACCAGGGCTACGACCAGGACCGACGGCGCTATATGCAGCTCTAGCCCAATCGGCTGACCGGCTG
>NZ_AYXS01000011.1:52163-52290 GCF_000505765.1 Asaia sp. SF2.1
TCTGCAGCTCCCACTGCTAACGCATTCACGCAGTCTGACGGCACTTGGACTCTAGCATTACCGACCTCGCGATCGCGCTCCCCATTATTGCCCACGGCGATTGTCATCAACGTCTCACCGTCGCTTA
>NZ_AYXS01000011.1:52438-53589 GCF_000505765.1 Asaia sp. SF2.1
CCGAGCGTACGATATAGCTCGAGAGGGTCTTCGCTCCCTACACTATGATCTAAAACGCGCAAATGATCTACATAAGAGTAGGGCCTCGGAACGCTTTTGTTTGGTTCTATAGGTCCAAATAAAAATGCCGAACTAACAGCCAGTCCATGACTTATACTATCTGGATCATCTGCTGCATGTTCATCCATCTTTCTATAATTCGAAACCCAAGGTCCGATGCAGTGAGTGTTTGGTAGGCCACCATCGAGGATGGCGACTTTAGGCTCAGATGACAGGGGCTGTTCGTCAGGCAAGGTGCAGATCACCTTGACACCACTAGAGCGTTTTATCGGCCTCATTCCGCGGAGTTGAGGCATTGGTCGGATAACGCGGATAAGGGAAAACAAAGATAATTTTTTAACGCTGTCATATTTGCCTTCTGCTGGATAAAATATCAGACCTCCAGCAGTGAAAGACAAATCTGCATGGATCTTTACTCCAACCTTACCGGCATATTCTAGAAAGCTCCCAACGAAGTCTCTAGTCTCAGTAAGATGCATGCCTACTTCGAAAATCGATGTTCCCTCATGTGATGAGTTAGTTATCCGATTTTCAGGTAACAAGGCTTTTATGCGTTCTATGCGCGTGAAATCTTCCGCCTCAGAGGTTCCCTCAATGAGCTGGGAGGCCCAAGCGTTTAGTTCTGCAAATCTTGATCGATCACCTAAAACATAGAGCTCTGTCGTCGAAATTGGTCTCGGATCTTCTTTTTTTGACCAAGATTTCGGAGTGATATTTACAGCGCGGCTTCCAATTACTTCTAGTCCTGCTTTCTTCATAAGGGTGCTCGGGAAGTATGACCGAGCGATATAACTAGGGTTCATAGCGAAGAGAGCAACACCCACGTTTTGGGGGCAGGCGTCGCTCGGTAAGACGCTAAGCGTGCGTGCTGTCTCAGTGATTTGGGGTAATAAACGATCTTGGGACTCGACAAGAGAATAGACTTCGGTCTTCCCCGGTGGACGCTTGGGCGGACTAATCGATGAGGTGAGGAGCTCTCCGCGCCCGATAAGGAAATTAGTATTGTTCATGATTCATCCCCTGCAACGCAAGTCGAAATATTTTTCTTGTACCTAGAATATTTTCTGAGGGTATCTCTACTTATTCCGGTA
>NZ_AYXS01000011.1:53649-53803 GCF_000505765.1 Asaia sp. SF2.1
ATATCCGATATTCTATGTTGGGAAATTGTAGAATCATCAATAAGAGATTTTGCTAGCTCACGACGTTCGTCACGAGTTTTCGGATGAAGTCTTTCCTTCACAAGATTTACTACCAAGTTTAAGTCCGGTGCTAAGCCAAGAGCGGCAGCCCGAC
>NZ_AYXS01000011.1:53856-54660 GCF_000505765.1 Asaia sp. SF2.1
GCAGCTTTAATATCTCACGCTCGACATCACTGAATGAGTTACCTCGCATAGCTACGGATAGAATATCTTTCCATTTACCAAATCTGTGCAAATCTGGGCCAAGAAATCTCTGGACGGCAGTAGAAATAGCGTCGTCTGTAGGTGTTTTAAATTCGGCAATTACATCAAAGCGACGCCAAAGAGCAGGATCGATCAACTCACGATGGTTGGTTGCAGCTATGAGCAAGCTTGAAGAAGGCCAAGAGTCTATTTCTTGAAGTATTACCGTGACGAGGCGTTTTAGTTCTCCAATGTCACTATCGTCACTCCTTTTTTTTGCAATAGAATCTATTTCATCTAAAAGTAAAACGCACGGGCTTTTTTTTGCAAAATCAAATGCTGCCCTAATGTTACCGCCACTTTTACCTAATAGGCTGCTCATTACGGCGCTTAAATCTAGAATGTAAAATGGCATATCCAGTTGCTCAGCCACCCATTGAGCAGTGAGTGTTTTTCCAACCCCCGGCGGGCCGACCAAAATGGCGGATTTGGACGGGTCAAGCCCTACGGCTGCTAACGTATCGACATGCTTTCTCTCATGCAAAAGTTGGGCCAACAATGCATCGAGTTCAGGCGATAGTAGCGGGCGAGGGCACTTTCTATCCTGCTCGCAAACTCTCAGCAAACACAGGTTTGTCTCACTATCCATAGGAAATTGAGAGTCGGAGGTCCCCTGATCGAGTGCCTTGCGGAGAGCCGAACCTGTTCTTTGTGGTTTGCTTTTTAGTTGCTCGTCGATTTGGCGCGCGAGCTCAGGCAGCTCTC
>NZ_AYXS01000011.1:54761-57421 GCF_000505765.1 Asaia sp. SF2.1
AAGTCGCAGCACTTGGACGAGATCTGTTTTAAATTCTACACATTCGTCCATTTTTTTTCAAATCTCTTTAGAAACAGCACGTTATGTTGCTGACTTAGTGGCATAAAAACTGTTATCACATAGAAACCTCGCCATTGGAAGCTAAAATCATATGTGTGGTGGGGGGTATCTTCATGTTTTGTTCAGGGTCGGCAAGGGGGGGGCAATCCTTACCATCATGTTCTCGTCGCATCCGAAGCTATCCGCAGGTGGACGTCCATTCCGACATGGCACGTCTCAACATTTTCGATGATGCCTGCTATCTTTGCCCGCTAGTGATTTGCCATGAGCATATGGGGTGCGACTTATGAACCATGACGAACTCATGATGGCACTTCTCGCGCGTGGTTATTTTCCAAAGGAGCTACCGCCGCCGTTTAGCAGCGCATCCTTTGCGAAGAGGCTAGATGAGATAAAGCCAGGCTGGGATGCATGTGAAAATGATGCAGCGGCAAAGAAGCGTCATTTATACCCACGTGTGAGCAAATCTGCGCGCTTCGATATGGCTCGCAAGGGTCATTCTAGACGAATGCTGAGTGTGCCAAATCCCGTAAATCAATACTATTTGGTTAAGGAAATATGTGACAATTACCCAGATATAATAGAAAAATTATCTCAATCCAAAATAAGTATAACAAGATCAGATATTTGTTTTGACGGGAAGCGGGCAGTGACGATTCCAACCCTGTCATCACTGAGCGAAAGGAGGATAAAGGCTTACTCGACGGCCAAAGCTATATTGCAGACTGATATTCTCAGCTTTTATCACTCCATATATACCCATTCTATTCCTTGGGCGCTGCACGGAAAAGATGAAGCGAAGGCTAGGCGAACATTTTCTCCTCAGTATTATGGAAATAAAGTAGACGCAATGATGAGGTCATGCCAAGACGGCCAGACTATGGGTATACCCGTGGGTCCAGATACCTCACGTCTCGTGTCAGAGTTTATATTATGCGCGATAGAAAAAAATATTGACAGAAAGTTAGTAGATAAAATTATCGGTGGTTACCGTTACATAGACGATTTTTTCTTATGTTTCTCATCATATACTGACGCAGAAGTTTTTCTCACAGCGCTACGCGACTCCGTATCAGATTTCGATTTGCAGCTTAATGCTTCCAAAACTTATATCTCTGACGCGTTGAACTTCAACGAGGAGAGTTGGCCAGGTGAGATTCCTCAACTTAAGTTGAGCGGCTCGAGGGATAATCAAAGGCAAAATATCATAAGATTTTTTACTGAGGTAATTCGTTTATCTAAATCACTACCAGACGAGAGTATTGCCTCATTTGCTATCAGAAAGACATCGAGATGTCTCATTCATCGTGAAAATTGGGAACTGTACGAATCGTTCATACTGAGGTTGGCTCGGGAAAATTCAAACTGCACTGACTCGGTGGTAAAAATCATATGTACCTATGCAGCTTGCGGTTACCCAGTGAGTGAGCGTGTCAAAGCGTTTGCCGAGGGGATGCTAGAAGAGCACGCTCCTCGCAATCATCACTATGAAGTTGTTTGGATACTATGGTTGTGTTGTTCTATGTCAATAAAGCTGGGGGATAGAGCAAGTAAAATCGCCGCAAAGGTTCCCAATAGTTTGTGCGCTTGTCTGGTCTATATGTTGCGTGGCCAACATCTGTTAACTGGTAGGCACTCCATATCCGGGTGGGTCGGAACCATGGATGAAAAGGCCTTATCAGGTGAGCACTGGATGGTTGTTTATGAATCCGGCACACGAAGTGGATGGCGACTTTCCGGATCAAAAGAGTTGGTCATTGCAGATCCTCATTTCAGCGTATTGCGTGATCGAAAAGTCAATTTCTTTGATACAAAGGCCACTAACGTTGCTCTAGATCTTCCTTCGATCGATGAACTGTTGAAAAGTAGTCTTGGAAGCCGCCGAACGGCACTGCTCCCCGGTCGAATTCG
Organism: Asaia sp. SF2.1; assembly: GCF_000505765.1. Classification (NCBI taxonomy): domain Bacteria; kingdom Pseudomonadati; phylum Pseudomonadota; class Alphaproteobacteria; order Acetobacterales; family Acetobacteraceae; genus Asaia; species Asaia sp. SF2.1. The sequence goes on from NZ_AYXS01000011.1 coordinate 56,733, forward strand.
CTTCGATTCTACCAAGCCACGAAGCAAGCGTCGTTATGAAGCACTGGGAGCGGATTACGGTGATGATGAGTGGGATAGAACTTCTTCAATACACGATGACGCCATCGGGTTTCATGACTTTGAGGACATTCTTTAGGCCGTACGTGTCTACCTCCAAAATAACTCCTACTCCTACCTAATCCGACGCGAAAGCCAAGCGGCATAGATCTCGGTGGTTTTGACTGAGCTGTGGCCGAGTTGCTGGGACACATCATAGATCGAGGCGCCTTGTTGCAGGGCGCGGATGGCGTAGGTGTGTCTCAGGTCGTGGCAGCGGAAGTGGCGGGCTTTGTCCGGTATGGCGCTGGCCATAAGCACGCGGAAGCGGCCTGGGACGTTGGTGTAGCGCTGTCCTGACGGGTTGCGGAAGACGTAGCCGCTCGCGTTTTCCGGACGGCTGCGTTGCAGCTCTCTGGCCTGCCTGGTCGAAAGCCTGACCACGCGGGGCGATCTCGTCTTCGTTCTGGCAAAGGTCACGGTGGGGCAGGGGGCTTTAAGGTCCAGTTGCTCCCAGGAGAGCGAGGCGGCCTCTTCCTGCCGGCAGCCGGTTCGCGCCAGAAAACGGATCATGTCGCGCATGCCGGGTGGGGCGCGGCGCGTCAGGCGCGCGAGGTCGCGCAAGGCCACGGGCCGAATGGGTTCGCGGCGTT
>NZ_AYXS01000011.1:57468-57615 GCF_000505765.1 Asaia sp. SF2.1
CCTTGATCTCTTCCATCTCGTCCGGCACCGGATTGGCGGTAATCCAGCCAGCGCGACGCGCCACACGCATGATGCGGCCCATCACCATCAGGTCGCGGCGTATGGTGGCACCGGAGGTCTTGGTGCGTCGTCTGGCCGCCACAAACT
>NZ_AYXS01000011.1:57698-59327 GCF_000505765.1 Asaia sp. SF2.1
CATGCACATCGCGGGAGGTAATCAGGCTGATATCCCGCCCCGCGAAATAGGGGTGGAGCTGCCGCAGGCTCGTTCGGTATCGCGTCTGGGTGCTGGGGCGCAGATCGGCAAATTGCAGCTCCTCCCACCGCACCACGGCGTCTTCCCAGTTCCTGACCTCAGGAGGCTTTATGCCGGCGCGTTGGTCTTCCGCCTTCTCGAGCAGCTCTTTGAGCCGCTGCCGGGCTGTACGCCGATCAGTCGTGCGTAGCGATCGGCGGATGTCGCGCCCCTTGATCTGGATCCGAGCGTAATAGGTGCCGTTTGCGGCCTGGTAGAGATTGCTGGACACGACGGTCTGCTGGCCTCCTGATCAAGATAGTCGTCAATCGCTGACGTCGTTATGCGCCAGACAGAACCGATCTTGGCGGCGCGCAGGGCGCCCGTGGCGCAAAGCTTCTGGATGAGGCGCGGCGATACGCGCAGCTCGGTCGCTACCTCTGCCGCCGTCTTGCGTATGTGGGTCATGAGTCCTCCTCAAAGTCGGAAGTCTTCAGGGCATCGAGCGTCCGAAGTTGCGTCTCAAGATCGCGGCAGCGCAGCCAGATACGGGCAGAACTCACGGTCTGATGCAGGAGAAACAGGATCAGGCATGCCGCGATCGGATTTCGCGCGATCGCGCTCCAGAGCATTTTGGTCATGACCGTCCCAGACGCCCGTGACGGGCCAGTAGGGCTAGAACGGGATTGGCATTAGGGGCGTCAGGAATGATGCTGCGCCCTTGGGCGGCCTGTTCCATCTGCTCGGCCTCGTGGCGCTTGTCGGCCGCAGCGTTTCGCCACAGGCGTTCGGCTGCGTTGCGCCCGGCAAAGCCTGCCTGCTCGGCCAGGCTATCCATATAGGATGCCATGGCCCGCTTGGCCTTGATGGTATCGCGCCCGGTGAGCGGTGGTGTGGTTGGTCTGTCGGGGAGAAAAACGGTCTGAACCGGCGATGCTGACATCGACTTGCGCTCCATCGTGGACGAACGATGAAACTATTACCGGCGGTAATTATAGCGAGCAAGAATTTTCTTACCGGCGGTAAGATTAATTTTTGAGGGCGGAGATCATCTTAAGGAGGATATCTTGCTGCTCTGGAGGGAGGTCGCGAGCCTGTATAAGAATCTCACGCTCCTTTTTGGTCTGAGCTTTCACTTCTTCTTCGGGCTCGTCTCCGGTCAAAAGCCAGCCAATCGATCTGCCCAAAGCGTCTAAAAGCGCTGGAACGCGCTCCCTCCTAGGCGAAGAACGCCCAGTTTCATATTGGGCGATCGCGTTTTCTGTAACGCCGATCATGCCGCCAAGTTGAGCTTGGGTAAAGCCCAAATGTTCTCGTTGTGTTCTTATCCTGATTCCCATCGCTATAGCGGCTGGTGTCGGGGGATTCTTCCTGGATTTCGCACTGCTCATATCCAATTTGATGGCAGATTCCTGACAAGGTCCCACCTTAATTGTCTTGCTTACCATACTTACCGCCGGTAATGTATCGACATGCGTGATCCTATCCTTTCGGACATTCTCAGTCGCAAAGGCGCCGTTAAGCAAATCGCAGCGGCCTGCAAAATTTCTCATGCGGCAGTTTCGCAATGGGAAAGAGTGCCCAAACGAC
>NZ_AYXS01000011.1:59439-62198 GCF_000505765.1 Asaia sp. SF2.1
TTCTGTCGCACAAAGGAATGCAGCATGAGAATCCATCATGCTCTGCAGGCTATTGGCTGCATGCCGCGCCGTCATCCGAAGGGTGTCCGGGTAAGGTCGCCTTACTCCTCGCCGGGTTCCGTCGGATTGAGGGCCCAGCCATGACCACGCATGCCATCAAGACGGCCACGCAGGCTGTCATTCGCGCTGTGGGCGGTGTCGATGCGGCGGCGAGTTTCGTCCGCGTCGGGCGGTCACAGCTTTCAGACTACCAGAACCGCCATTCGCAATCGGTCGTGCCGGTCGATGTTGCCATCGAGATGGATCGCTGTGCGCAGGAGCCGATCGTTCTGGCCGCCATGGCGCTGGCTGAGGGGTATATCCTCACGCCGCTCAAGGTGGGCGAGGGCGATCTTGCTACCGATATCGAGAAGGTATCGCACAGCTTTAATGAAACGATCGCCACGACGCTTCGCGTGCTGGCGGATGGTGTTGTCGAGACGCATGAAGTCACGGCCATGCGGGCCACGCTTTCAAGCCTGCACCGTGCCGTAGGGCATGCCCTGCATAATCTGCGTGCTTCGGAGAAAGCGATGGAAGAACCCGTTGCAGCACTGCGGGGTGTGTCATGAGCGGCGCTCTTGCTTCCGCCCGTGGCCTTGGCTTGCGCGGCAAATCGGCCAGTTCGGGCGAGCAGGCTCAGGCCAATGCCGAGTTCAACAGGCTGTGTCGAACCCGTATTGCACGGATCGCCCTCGCCGGGCTGATCGGTCGCCAGCCTGGCACGGTGGTCAAATGGCATCATGTGCCGTCGAACCATGTGCGTCCTTTCCTGCGAGCCTATGAAAGCGGCAGGCTGGAGCGGGCAATTCAGGCGATGTCACCTGTCGTGACACCCGCCGAATGCTGCCAGGCGCGCGATATCGTGCGCAAGATACGCGCCCGGCGTGGCGGCAAGAGAGTTCTGGGTGAGGCGCTCAAGGTCGCGCCTGACAGTGTGAAGTCCTGGAATGAAATCCCGCTGCGTCATGTGCGTGCCGTACTAGCTTGTTTCGGGGCCGATCGTGGCTTGGCTGAAAGCGATGTGCCGCCGGTCAAACCCTCGGCCAGCACGGCACAGGTGTCGGGCGTGTGGCATCGCAAGTGCCTCTATTGCGGCGCAGACTTTTCGGTGAACTCGCCATTCATCCGCCGGTGCGAAACGCATAGGGGGCAAGGCTGATGGCTCGTCCTGCGCTTGATCGCACCCGTCTTGCACCTGCCGTGCAAGGCTATCACCGCAGGGGCTTCCCGGCACGGCTCATTGCCACGCGCCTTGGCATTTCCGAGCGCACTACACGCGGCATGCTTAAGGCGCTGGGGCTGACCGCACCACGCCCCCAAAGCCGACAGATCATGGAGATACGTCATGGGTGACGTTCAACCGCTCGGGCATCTGGCCTCGGTCAATGAGCCCGAAAACATGCAGGCCGAGGCGGCGCTACTGGGGGCCACCCTGACCAACGGTCGCCGTGCGCTGCCCATGGTCGAGGAATATCTGCGTCCCGAGCATTTCTATGAGCCGCTCAATGGCGTGATTTACGCTGCCGCGCTTCGCATGCACATGGCGGGTGTCGAGCCTAATGTGATCCTGATCCGCAACGAGATCGGCGATTCCGAAGTGCTCATGGGGCGTGACGTGGCGGAATATCTTGGCCAGATCATGATGGCCACGGTTGGCATTCTCAATGCCGGCGATTATGGGCGTGCCATCTTCGATGCCTGGACGCGCCGCCAGCTACGCAACCACTGCATTGATGTCGCCCGGCTTTGCCTCACCCCCGGTGGCCAGACGGGCGAGGATCTGGTCGAGCAGATGGAAGCAGGGCTGCTCGATATTGCCCAGAACATGCGCGAAAGCCTGCCGAACGTGACGATCTCCGAAGCGATCCGTGAGGCGATTGCCTGCGGGCAGGAGAATCTGCTGCGGGGCTCGGCATTGGCCGGGCTTTCATGGGGCTATCCCGCCATGGACCGGATGACAGGCGGCCTACTGGGCGAGGGGCTGTATGTGATCGGCGCCCGCCCGGCCATGGGCAAGACCGCTTTTGCCCTGGGCGTGGCCATGCGCGTTGCAGCGCTCGGTGAGCGCGTGCTGTTCTGGTCGGGCGAGATGGCGGCGCGTCAGATCGGCGCGCGTGCCGGGGCCGCCTATGCCGGGCTCTCGACGCTCTCGGTCTTTGCAGGACGGCGGTACGATATTCCCGAAGATATCGAGACGGGGCTGCGTGTCCCGCTCGAGGGGTGGCAGTGGCAGGATCTTCAGGCGGGCGAGAAAGCTGCCGAGGCCGTGCCGCTTGAACTGGATGTTCGTTCCGGCCTGACCGTAGCCGGGCTGCGGTCGCGTGCGCGTCGGATGAGGCGCAGCAAGCGCGGGCTCGGCCTTATCGTACTCGATTATGTCGGGCTCATGCATGGCAGCGATGCCGCGCGTCGTCGCGGCCGCTATGAGGAAATGACCGAGATCAGCGCGGGGCTCAAATCCCTCGCCAAGGAACTCGGCATTCCCATTATCGCTCTCGCCCAGCTCAACCGTGAGGTTGAGAAGCGCGAGGACAAGCGCCCTACCGAAGCCGATCTACGCGATAGTGGCGGGCTGGAACAGGACGCCGATCTCGTCGCGTTTCTTTATCGCGACCACTATTATCTCAGGAAAGAGGCCAGTGGTGACGGGCTACAGAGGCGCGACAAGGAAACGGCCGAGCAGTTCGCCAATCGCTGCTCTGAATTCCAGTTCCGCC
>NZ_AYXS01000011.1:62254-62320 GCF_000505765.1 Asaia sp. SF2.1
TGCAGGAGTCGGTCGGCAAGGCGCAGATCCTGATCCGCAAGAACCGCCATGGCGGGACCGGATCGG
>NZ_AYXS01000011.1:62474-63094 GCF_000505765.1 Asaia sp. SF2.1
CATGACGCGCTCCGCTTCGCGCCGCCGCTACGGCATCCACGCCCGCGCCATCATGGCCGACCCGCGCTGGTCTGTGCTGCCGCTCGCCGCACGCGGCATGTGGCTGCATCTGGCCGACACCGCCGATGTCGTCACCGAGCTGCGTGCGCCTGCACGCGGCCAGGCGCTGACCGTGCCTGATCTGGCCCGCCTGCTGGCAGCAGACCCGGCCGAGGTGATCGGCGCCGTGTCGCATCTGGTCAATCGAGACATTATCGAGCCCGTCGCGGACGGGTATCGTCTGAAAGCCTATTGAGATGTCCAAATCTTCGATCGAAAGACGGGCGCTTGCCATGGTCGCCAGTGACCTGCGCCTGTTCACGCTGGCCGCCGAGGCGGTGGTGGTGTGGGTGCGTCTGATAGCGGCTATTCTGGAATACGGTGCTGACGGCATTCTGCATGCCGGCAAGGACGGTGCGCCCGACCTCGCGACGCTTGCACGCTTCCGGTTTCATGTGACGGAAACCCAGCTCGAAACCTACATGGAAACCTACGCGAAAACCCGGCTGATAACCTACGACGCGGCAAGCGGGCTGGTCGGCCTGCCTGAAACGCTCCAGCCGACGCGACGCGCCATTGCC
>NZ_AYXS01000011.1:63154-63568 GCF_000505765.1 Asaia sp. SF2.1
TCGCGACTGAACGGCAAAAAGGGCGGAAGACCGCCGAGAAACGTCAATCCATCGCCGCAGCACGACCCGCGCCAACGTACCGCCATGATGCCGATCTCAGGAGGAAAAACCGTGTCTCGTGAAACCCAGCACAAAACCCAAGCATCCTACGCGCGCGATAAGCTTAGCTTAGCTTGTAATATAAGCTCTGAAGATAAAGCTAAGCTTGGGGCGCAGGTGAGTGACGCGCAGATCGACACGGCTTATCAGCGCATCGGCCCCATGACGTTCGAGGCGGCCGGGTTCGACCCGGCGCGCGACATGGGCAATTACCGCATCGTGCGCCAATGGGTGGCCGATGCCCTGCATGACGGATTGAGCGCCGAGGAAACCGAACGGCTGATCCTGGGCGTGGTGGAAACCGTGGCGGAACGT
>NZ_AYXS01000011.1:63622-66193 GCF_000505765.1 Asaia sp. SF2.1
TCGATCAGCCATCTGGGCTATTTCGGGAAGGCGATCGGCACCGCCATTGCAAATCGCGACGTGCCCGAAGCACCACTGAACGAGGCCGAGATCGAAGCCGATCGCGCCTGGAAACGGGACATGGATGCATGGCGCGAGCGTGTGGCGTCCGGCATTGCGGGTGCAGTCAATGAGCCGATTCCGAACCGTGCCGACTACCTCGAACGCGCAAGGCTGGCCGCATGAGCAAGATGCTCTTGCATTTCGACCCTGAGCGCAGCCTGCCGGAGCAGGTAGGCGAATGGCTGGACGAGGCTGCTCTCACGCTCGCTACGCTGCCCGCCACCAGACTGCGCCCAGCCGGTGCAGGAAGCACATGGCCGGACTATCTACGTGATCTGGAAGATCTCGGCTGGGACCGTGAAAGCGACGAGTTTCTGCCCAGACCGACCGCCGATCAGATCGACCGACTGGATATCGTGCTCACCTGGATACCGCTGATCGAGGATCGCAAGCTGCGAACAGTGGTCAATATGCGCCTGATCGTTCACCGGATCTCGGGGCGGCATAAGTGGGAATGGCGAAAGATTGGGCCTAAACTCGGCGTTGACCACAAGACTGCACAGGCCTGGCACCAGCGCGCCTGTATAGTCATCGCAAAAAAAATCAAGCCGTCTGCATTTTCTACTACCCACATTCCCCAATTTGCAGATATTTGAGACCCAAGATCGCGAGACGCTTACCCATTCGGGCAGGCGTCTTTTTTTGTGCCTGATTTCTGGAGTGACGATACATGGCGGTCCGCGGATTGCAGTGCGTCCTGCCAGCAGTTCGTAGCGTCAAAACCGGTATTGCAACGGCGCTGCCGAAGCAGACAAAAACCATCTATCTCTCGCCCGAATGGCGCGGCCTGATGTCCCGCCTTCTGGCCCATCGTGGCCGACGCTGCGAGTCCTGCGGCCGCACCGGCTGCCGTATCTTCGGCGATCATATCCATGAACTGAAGGACGGCGGTGCCCCGCTCGATCCGGGTAATGTCCGGCTGCTCTGTGGCTCATGCCACAGCACCAAGACCGCCCGTGTTCGGGCGATCCGTTGGCGTGAAACGGTGTAGGGTGAACGTCAGGCAGTTTGTTTTGAGCTCTCCTGGCCTCGGCGAGAACCATCGAGCTCGCACCACAGCATGTGAGCGGCAGCCACAATGGCTGGACCGATGAAGAGGCCTACAAGGCCGAGCATGTGCAGGCCCCCCAGGATGGCAATCATCGTGTGCAGGAACGGCAGGCGGGTCTCGTCGGAGATAAACTTCGGACGGGCAAAATGCTCACCGCAGAACAGAACGAAGAGTCCCCAGCCTGCAACGGCAATGCCCATGTTCATCGACCCTGAAGCCGCAACGATGCCGCCGACGAGAATTGCCGCCGGATAGCCGCAGAAGGGGATCGACGCAGCAATGGCTAGAAGGATCGTCAGGATGACCGCATGGCTGGCATCTGCAATGAAGATCAAAGGCGAGCAGACAAGCGCCTCGCCGATACCAACAAGAACCAGTCCGTTGACGGCACCACGAATGCTGCGAACGATGTGCAGAAGAATGTCGTCACGCTGGGTGAGCTCGATACTGACCCTGCGAAGAGACGAGGTGACCCGCCCATAGGAAAGGAGGCAGCATGCTGCGGTGAGCATCGCAACGAAAAAGGCTTCCAGGAGATGCGGGATACTTTTGAGGATCTTGAAAGCTGCGAGCCCTGCGATCTTGGAGATCGACTTGGCCTGGGCCTTGGCCATCTTCATGATTTGTTGCGGGTCGATCTTGTTTGCGAGGCTTGCTGGAAGCACGCTTTTGACCTTGTCGATCCGAGTTGAGACGGCAGGCGGCAGGGCTGGCGTCGCACTGTCGCCAGAGCCTGCTTCTTCCCCATTATGATCTGTCGGCTCGGGCTTCCCCGTACTCTCGTCGTTCTGCGGCGGTGCGGCACGATCTTGCGTGGCTGCGTCAGGACCGTTTGCCGGGGCCGATGTCTGGTGGGGAGCGATGAGATGGTGGGCTTTTTCCGAAAGCGATCCGATCTCGGTCACCGCGCCATAACCCGCTATGCCAGCCATGATCGTGAAGAGCACGCAGGTCAGCCCGATAAGGCTGATGGCCGCCATCTTTGCACCGATAAACTGTCCGAGTTTGCGCTGTATCGGCCGTACAGCAATGGCGATGACTGCGCCCCATGCCAAAGCGACAATAAGCGAGAACGAGATCCAGATTGCCCCGGCATAGATCGCAACGCCCATGCTGATGAGTGCGAGATACTTTACCCAGGGATGACGTTCAGAAATGAGACGAGAGGCCATCTGACCATGTGTTCCTTTTATCGGTTGGTGTGCGGTCGGAGTCGGGAGCGCAATGTTAAGTGGCCGCGGGAGGGACAGGATCGACCGTAACCGCCACCCCGCTTTGCAACAGGTCTTTTGCCTCTTCCGTACTGCCTACCGCTGGCGGTGATCCTCGCAAAGGCATTCCTGCCGTTTCACGAACGGTCAGCATTGTAACGATGCCGATGAATGCTGCGCCCATCAGGTACCAGGCGGGCATGTCCA
>NZ_AYXS01000012.1:0-313 GCF_000505765.1 Asaia sp. SF2.1
AAGTCCTGCATGCGGTGCTCTATGATAGTGGCTGCCCGCTGGTTATTGCCCCTCCGACGCCACCTGTCAGTTCGGGCAAGCGCCTGTGTATTGCCTGGAATGGCACCGCAGAGGCGGCATCGGCCCTGCGCGGGGCTCTCCCTTATGCCAAACAGGCAGAGGGCGTTCAGATCCTCACCAGTGTCGATTATCACCGGCGCGGGCCTGAAGCAGATACCGTGCAGGATTATCTCAAGCTGCATGGTGTGAATGCCGAGATCAGGAACTTCAAGGGAATCGAACGCGATGTCGGTGCAGGAATCCTCACGGCGTG
>NZ_AYXS01000012.1:395-10817 GCF_000505765.1 Asaia sp. SF2.1
ATCATGGGGGGCGCCACCCGCCATGTGCTTGAACATGCTGGCATAACGGTTCTCATGAGCCGTTGATGTCGAATTTTTGCCATACCGCACCGGACATGCTACCGGCGCGGTATGGGTGACTTCCTTACAGGCGCCGAATGAACCGTCTTGAGCCAGAGCTCCAGACCGAATGCCGGGTCAGGCATCCGGGCCGCTCACGCGCCGAGCGCCTCCTTCTGACACTGGCACGCGCCTATCTGGGCTTCACCCAAGCCACCATACGCTGGTGCTTTACCGGGGCGCCCGAATCCCTTCCATCCCTGCTGCAAGGTCCCAATCGCCCGGCCGATGGCTGCATCACGGCTTGCTGGCACCGCTCCCTGCTTTTTTTGCCAGCCATGTGTCGTTGGGGGCATCGTCAAAACCCTGCTCTCAATTTTGGCGTCATGATCAGCCGCAATCGCGATGGACGCTTCATCAACGACCTTGTGGCCCCCTGGGGGATCACCGGGATCGAAGGGTCGAGCGATCGTCAGGGGAAGAACAAGGGAGGCAGCCGCGCCCTGCGCGAATCTGTCAGGGCGATCAAGAATGGTGTGGTCTTTGCCATAACGCCGGATGGCCCACGCGGCCCCGCAGAAAAGGTTCAGCCCGGCACCCCGGCTCTGATGCGGTTATCTGGCAGCCCCCTTGTTCCCATCGGCGGGGCGTGCACTTCGCTTCGTCTGCCGAGCTGGGATGGATTACGCGTTCCCCTGCCCTTCGGCCGCGGTTACATGCTTTATGGTGCCCCTCGAACGGGAGACGCCACCCCCGATGCCATCGAGAACGAACTGAAAGACCTCTCTGCCAAAGCGGAGCATTATCTATCTGCTGGCCGTTTCACCCTGCCGGATCATCTCTGGCACTTGCTGGGCATGATTCTTACGCCGGGGTTGCGGGCCATGATGCTCGTTCGCCTCAGGCGCGGCAAGGAGCGGCGCGAACGTCTCCCGGAGCGTCGGGGCCGCGCGAGCCTTACGCGGCCGACCGGTCGAGTTCTGTGGCTGCACGCGGCAAGCGTTGGTGAGACCCATTCCATCCTCCCCCTGATCGAAACGCTGGCAAGGCGCAATCCGGGGTGGCACTTCCTCCTCACCAGTGCCACGATCGGCGGTGCCGATATTGTCGCGCATTATCTTGGCCAGGAAGCGCGCAAGGATGCGCGCATGATCCATCAGTTCATCCCTTATGATACGCCGCTCTGGACGCGACGCTTTCTGGATCACTGGCAACCCGAAGCCCTGCTTCTGACCGATAGCGAACTCTGGCCGGGGCTGATCCTTTCCTGCACACGCCGCGCCATTCCTGTGGGTGTTCTCAATGGTCGCCTGTCGGAAAAATCGTGGCGGCGTTGGCACAAGGCCCGCCATATTGCCCCGCCCCTGTTCCGCCGTCTGGCTTTTGTGGCCGCGCGAGGCGAGGAGGACGGGAGGCATTTTCGCGACCTCGGGGTGAAGGATGTCGTCTGTCTGGGCGACCTCAAACAGGATGCGCCGCCGCCGCCAGTTGACCCGGTCGAGCTGGACAGACTCAGACGCCTGATCGCGGGGCGACCGGTTTTCCTCGCCGCATCGACCCACCCCGGTGAGGACGAGATCATCCTGCGCGCCGCCCACCTGGCGCGAAAGCACTTTCCCGCTCTCCTGACCATCATCGCCCCCAGACACCCGGTAAGGGGCGAGGATATTGCCACCCTCACCTCCCCGGCGGCAGCCCGACGCAGCGCAGGCGCCGACCCTGCTGCGCATGATGTCTTCTGGATTGCCGATACACTTGGCGAACTGGGGTTGTTCTACCGTCTGGCCGATTGCGCGTTCATCGGCAATTCGCTGATTCTACCCGGCGGGGGGCATAACCCGTTCGAAGCGGCAAGGCTCGATGTGGCCCTTGCGACCGGGCCCTTTCATGACAATTTTCGTCCTGCCTTCACGCAACTGAAGGGGCTGGTTGAGACTATACATGACGAGACGCAACTGGCTGACTGGATTGTAGAGGTGTTGACCAACCCTTTCCCCTGGGAAGACCGCGCCTGCCGCGCGAAAGAGACCATTGGGTCGGGACATGATGTAGCACTCAGGCTCGCCGAGAAGATCGAGACGCTGTGCGCCTGAAACTCTCCCCACCGGCTTTCTGGCAAAAAGCTGCACCTGGCTGGCAGGCACGCGCCCTCAGGCCGGTGTCATTCCTGTTCGATACGGTCGGCCTTGTCCGGGCGGTGCGCGCACGACCTGCGACAGCGAGCATCCCGGTCCTGTGCTGTGGCAATCTCAGCGTAGGGGGTACGGGCAAGACAATTCTCGTCCGGGATTTGGCGGCGCGGCTGGCTGCCCGGGGTGAGCGCCCGCATATATTGAGCCGCGGCTATGGTGGAAGGCTAAGCGGTCCGCTGCGCGTGGACGTCCATCACCATACCGCGCAGGATGTGGGGGACGAACCTTTCATGCTGGCGCAAGACTTCCCGGTCTGGATTGGCGGAAACCGCGCGGAAACCGCTCACCTCGCCACCGAGGCTGGCGCGACCTGCCTCATTATGGATGACGGTCTGCAGAACACCACCCTGCGCCAGACCATGCGGCTTGTCACTGTCGATGGCGCCGTCGGCCTCGGCAACGGTCAGACCCTCCCCGCCGGTCCCCTTCGCGAGCCTGTCAGCCGGGGACTCATGCGCGCCAATGGCGTCATCATCATCGGGCGTGATGACGCCCATCTCGCCACTCATCTGCCTTCCTCGATCGCTGTTCTGTCAGCTCGGCTCATCCCGTCTGCGACGATAAGGCGGCTCCAGGGCAAGCAGATCATCGCCTTTGCCGGAATCGGTCGTCCCTCGAAGTTCTTCGACATGCTGCGCGAGGCGGGAGCGCCCCCCATGCGCAGCATCGCCTTTGACGACCATCACGCCTATACCGAGCGCGACTGCCGCCGCCTGTCAGTACTCGCCCGTCAGCCGCGAACCGCCCTGGTGACGACACGCAAGGACTGGGTCAAATTGCCCGTCTGGCTGCAGGAAGATGTCAGCGTGATCGATGTCGAGCTTCTCTGGGCCGACCCCGAAGCGCCCGAACGCCTGCTGGACCAGCTATTCGCAACTGTGTAGAGCCGCCTTATGAGCGACACTCCCGGGATCACACTCCTGCACCGCGCCGAATACATAGTGGCCCGCCTCGCCCTCGCGGCGTTGTCCTCGCTGCCCGCGGCGATGGCATCCAACCTGGCGGGCTGGGTGGCGCGTACGATTGGTCCGCGCCTGCCTGTCTCCCGTGTCGCCGACAACAATCTGGCGCTGGCTCTTCCCCGCCTTACTACCGGAGAACGTGCCACGATCATCGTGGATGTCTGGGATAATCTGGGCCGCACATTGGGGGAGTTTCCCCATTTGCACCGCTTGCAGCAGAACACGGAATCTGGCCCCGGATGGAGCATCAGCAATGCCGAGGCGCTGGAGATCGTGCGGGCCACAGGCAAGCCTGTCATCTTCTTCTCGGGTCATATCGGCAACTGGGAAATGTTGCCACCAGTCGTCGCACGACACGGCCTCCCTTTCGCCTCGTTCTATCGTGCTGCAGGGAATCCGCTTATCAACCGGCTGATCATCGCTCTGCGTTCACGCGCGATGGGGGTCGAGACGCCGATGTTCGCCAAAGGCGCAAAGGGCGCCCGTCTGGCGCTTCGTCATCTCGCCCAGGGGCATCATCTCGGTATTCTCGGTGATCAGAAAATGAATGACGGCATCGAATGTCGCTTTTTCAATCTGCCCGCCATGACAGCCTCCGCAGCAGCGGCCTTTGCCGTGAAATACGATTGCCCGATCGTCACGGGCCGTATCGTCCGGCTTGGACCCGCCAGATTGCATCTGGAAGTCGGTCCTGTCCTCTACCCCAATCTCGGGGCGCGCCGTACCGATGAAATTGGCAGCCTGACTCAAAGGCTTAATGACCAGCTGGAACGCTGGATTACGGAGAAGCCCGGGAGCTGGCTCTGGCTTCATCGTCGCTGGCCGAAAGAATTATATACAAGAAAATGGCATAATTAACGGTCCAGACAGTCCGAAAGTTTCTTTTTTCCTGTCTGAACATAGGTGAAACGAAGCATTGCTTTTCTGCAACACCCCGCCGTCGCGATGACGGAAAACGTCATACAAACGCAATTTTACGTTGAGACCGCCCGCTTTTGCCGTCTAGCCTCAGTGTTGCACCAGAAATGAGGACGCAACGTATGGCCCAGACGCTGCCGTTTCCCAAGAACGAAACTCCAGCACCTCTCAGCAATGTGATTCCGCTGCGCTTCAATGTGCTGCCTCGTCATCGCGAATATCTTTCGCAGTGGCTGCAGGCTGGCCTCGCGATGGGGCTTTGCGACGCGGATATCGAGACGGAATGTCTGGATGGACGCAGTGAAGCTGTCGCTCATATCCTGATCTGGGTTCGCGAAAACGCTGACCCCGCCTATATGATCAAGCCACGCGGACTGCGCTGGGTTCTGATTGACCATATCCGCGACCACGAACTCGGAGTTTACCCGAGCCTCGAACTGGCTCTGAACACAGTTCGTCCAGTACTGCCGCTCAAATCCATCGCCGCCGCCTGAGGCTTATCGACCCAGGCCGGCAGAACGGAGCCAGACTCGTCACAGCGCTCAGGTCAGACCCAGGGGCTGGAAAACAACTCGCCGGTACTTACGAGGGCGAACTAGGCCCTCGCAATCGCCTCCAACGTGGGGACGACCTGGGATAAGCTTAACGGGTCAGGCGCCTCGGTGCAGCCGATGCCATTTTGACCCCACCGCCCGGCAGAATTTCAAACAGGGCAAGGCCGCGTGCCACAGTGCCATCGCCTCTCAGCACGAATGTCCCATCAGCACCGGCGAATCCGTCTGGACGCAGCAGCGAGCTTTCTGAGAAACCGTCGGAGCGCTGGCTCAGCACTGCCGCCATCGTTGCTGTGTCATAGGCAACATTGGCCAGAACTGACGGGGCATAGCCGTAGCGTGCGCGATAACGCTGCACGAAGTCGTTGCGAAAGGACGGATCGGGCGCGGCAAACCAGCCGCCGCGCAGGGCGCCGAGCTTTGCGGCAAACGCATTCCAGAGTGCCGGCCCCATGATACGGGTATGTCCCGTATCAATCGCAGCCTGCTTCAGGCCATCAATCACATTGGCAAGCTGAAGCCCCGTATCCCCCAGCAGCAGAGCGTCGAACGGCGGCGGAGCGAGAACGGGTTTTGCAGGCGCCGATGTCGCCGTGCCAGAAGCGGGCGAACCCGTCGCACCAGGCACCGCCCCCTTGAAAGGATCGGCAGCATTGCCGCCAGAAGCGGGCGCGGGTGATGCCTCGCTACCCAGAGGATTGACGGCATCCGGCTCGGCCGGGGCAGCCGCAGCGGCCTGCTTTGATGCCTCGTCCTGTCGCGCTTGCCAGTCAGACAGGATCTTGAGACCTGCCGATATCGACTCAGCAGTGCCGGTATGGAAAGCGATATTCGGTTGCGCCAGCCCGCGCGCGGCACAGGCCTTGCCCAGTGCATCAGCAAGGGCGTGACCAAGCGCCGAGTCAGGAAGATAAGCGGCGAAATTCTTGCGCCCTTCAGCGCTGGCGGCCTCAACCAGACGGTTGACCTGCTGCTCGACCGTTATACCCATGACCCATACGCCCGGCTTGGCCTGAACCTGATCGCTCGTATAGGCAAATTCGGGGATACCAGCTGGCTGAACGAGGGTTGCAACCGCACTTGTTTGCGGGGCAGTCAGCGGCCCCAGGATCACGCGGTCGCCCTGATCAATGGCAGCGCGTGCTGCTGTCTCGGCTGTCTGACCGGGCGCGTCGGTATCGCGTATATCAAGCGTAACCCCATGCCCTTCAGGCACGGCGATATGGGCCGCATTGGCCATCTGCTGACCGAGCTTGCCGAAACGACCGCTCAGCGGCAACAGCATACCAATCTTTTTGGGTCCAGAAGCGTCCTGATCTGCCCCCGCCCCGATCTTGGCGACGGGCGGCGGTGTCTCGGGGCCACCACAGGCAACAAGGGCGAAGGCTGCGACACCGGCGAGAGCGGAAACCTTGCATGCAGAGGCCGACCTGAGCGATGTGAAGGAAACCACGCGCTGACGGGGACCGAATGTCCGACCTACCATCTTATACCCACACTCCTGATAATGACTCGCCCCGTGAGGGCTCGTCGCATCCTTATGACAATTCTGGCAATTCTGCGACTCTTCCCCCCGGCAGCCTCACTCTGGTTGCCACACCGATCGGCAATCTGGGCGATATCAGCACCCGGGCGATCGCAACCTTGAAAGCCGCCGATGTGATCCTGTGCGAAGACACGAGGGTAACAAGCAAACTGCTCAAGGCCTATAACGTTTCCACTCCGACACAAATTCTTCACGATCATAATGAGCAGGATCGTCTGCCAGGCCTGCTCAACCGCATGGCCCAAGGGGGCCGTCTCGCCCTTGTTTCCGATGCCGGAACCCCGCTTGTTTCGGACCCCGGTTATCGTCTGACACGTGCTGCCATCGGGGCAGGGTTGTCTGTCGGGGCCATACCCGGGGCGAATGCGGCGACGCTCGCCCTCACGCTCTCGGGTCTGCCGCCCCATCCTTATCTGTTCAGCGGGTTTGCCAGCCCGCGTTCATCGGCCCGCCGCAGCCAGTTCGCAGTATTGCGCGCCGCCGAGCAGGCGGGTTTCACTGCAACGCTCATCTGGTATGAAGCGCCCCACCGCCTGCTGGACATGCTGGATGACCTGATCGCTGTTTTCGGCCCCGAGCGTGAAGCCGCCGTGGCGCGTGAACTGACCAAGAAATTCGAGGAGATTCGTCGCGGATCGCTCACAGAGATCCGTGAGCACTTCATCGGCACAGCACCGCGCGGAGAAATAACGGTGCTGGTCGGCCCTCCGGGCGATGAGGCAGTTGATACCGAGCAGGATCTGGACGCCCGTCTTGTCGTAGCTCTCAAGACCCATTCGGTGAAAGACGCGGCGGCTCTGGTCGCCGGGGCGGTCAATCTGCCCAAGCGCGTTGTCTATGCCCGCGCGCTGGAGATTGGCAAAAGCTGATCAGTGACTAAACGCAAGGAAGGCCGTAGGTCGCGACCGCCTTCCGTCGGCGCGGACATCATACCGGCTCAAGGTTGCCCATCGAAGCCCGGAAGGCGACCTACCCCCCGCACTTCAGGGTAAACATGTCAGTCCTGTTCTTTAGGCAAAGCGAAAAGTGTCGCCGGGTTGCCGGGATTGGGAACGACGTTGAACAGGTCGATCTGTGTCTCGCGTCCTTGTGCATCCTTGACTACCCATGATTTCAGCGTCAGGGGGGAGTCATTGAAGATAAGTGTCAGGCTACCCTCTGAAGGGGTCGCAGTGCGGACCAGGGTGACCTGCACCAGCCCATGATCGTGCTGGAAGGCGGTCACTGTCACATCACCGGACAAGCGCAGATCGGGCCGTAGCAACAGACCAAGCGGTGTCCGATCGAGAGGGAGCGTTGTGACCTGCCCGAGCTCCCGATCCTGATAGACAACCTTGCCATCATTGGCGATGAGCAGCAGCGGGCTCGGCTTATCGTAATCGAAACGCATCTTCCCAGGCCGGTCCAGCCAGGCCTGTCCGGTGGAGCGACTGCCATCGGGCGCGATCTGCTGGAACCGCGCCTTGATCGCATGGATGGCGTTCAGCGCATCCTGCACCCGGGCAATCCAGCCAGCATCGGTGGGCTTTAGAACCGCAGCCTGAGGCGTTGCCGCAGCGCCTTGGGCCAGAACCGTGCCTGGGGTAATGGACAGGATGCCAGCAAGAAATCCGCCCACAAGTAAGGCACGCATGGAAAATCGTGGCTGAATCGCGCTCATTTCAGATCGCCGCTTCTTCAAAAACGTGACGTACATCGCCCTGCCAGGCTCCCGTGAAACGCTCCACCCAGTGCTCGGCCTGGGTCGGGCCGCCATCAGCAATGATCTGGAGCGGGGCAAGACAGACCTCCTCACCCAGACCACGTGCACGCAGCCCCTGATCAGCCAGCGCAATGACGCGCTTGGCGAGCGCACGTAGGCCGCCGGGGAAAGTCGCGTCCATCGCCTTGCGCGGCACTTCGGCACGCAGGGCGCGATAGACCGACCAATCCTGCTCACGAACCAGTGCCTCGGCTGCGACCAGAGTCGCCGGATCATAGAGCAGCCCTACCCAGAGCGCCGACTGGGCCAGCATCATTGCCGGACTACCCGCATCGGCACCGCGCATTTCAAGGAACTGCTTGAGGCGCACATCAGGGAAAACCGTCGTCAGGTGATCCTCGAAATCACCCATCGTCGGCGTGAATCCTGCAAGCGCTGGCTGCGCCTTACCTTCCAGCCAGGCGCGGAACGACGCCCCTGCAACATCGCGTATCTCGCCATCACGCATGATGAAATACATGGGAACATCGAGAACCCAGTCCACATACTGCTCGAAGCCGAACTGGTCGTCGAAACAACAGGCTGGCATGCCCGAACGCGCGTTGTCTGTGTCGGTCCAGACCTGCGCACGGTTCGACAACAAACCGTTCAGCTTGCCCTCATAGAAGGGAGAATTCGCGAAGATCGCTGTTGCGAGCGGCTGTAGCGCAAGGGAAACGCGCATCTTGCGGGCCATGTCCTCCTCGGAGCCGAAATCGAGATTGACCTGAACCGTGCAGGTGCGGGTCATCATATCCAGCCCGAGTGTACCGACTTTCGGCATGTAGCGTCGCATGATCGCGTAACGGCTCTTGGGCATGATCGGCATGGCATCACGCGTCCAGAGCGGCTGAAAACCCAGAGGTGCGAAGCCCAGACCAAGCGCCTTGGCCGGCTCCCTGATCGCCTCGAAATGCGCCTGCATCTCATCGCGTGTCTCGTGCAGCGTCGCGACGGGACGTCCCGACAGCTCGAACTGCCCTGCAGGCTCAAGCGAAAGAGATTCGCCTTTATGAGCGCCCTGCCCCTTGAGCCCTATGAGCTTGTCATGATCGGTGATGGCCTGCCAGTCATGCCCATCAGCCATGACTGCCTCAAGAAGCGATTCGATACCCTTCGGCGTATAGGCAGGCGCCGAATAGGCTTCGCGGCCTGTATGATCGCCCGGCAGAACAAAGCCGAATTTCTCGTGCTCGGTACCGATGCGCCATGACCCCTGTGGCTTGGCCCCATCCGCAAGAAGTGCAACGAGCTGCGCCTTGCTCTCGATGGGCGCGTCATTCAGGTCACCGGGATTGGACATGGGCGGTACTGGAGCCTCAAAGGGAGATTTCTGGAAAAAGAAACTGTCGAGTTTCGTCCTATATGGACCGTGATGCGCGAAACGCCAACTGGGCAAGCCCGGCAATCACCGCCGTATCCGCTCTGAGGATCAGATTTCCCAGTGAAACCGGTCTTATCGCGCTATGCGTATTCAGCATGCGGCGCTCGCTCTCCGAGAATCCACCCTCCGGCCCGATCAGCAGGCCGTAATGCGACGGCACCGGCTCAACGCCTGGATTTTGCTGTCGTTCCAGCGCTGCATAGAGCGGATGGGACTGGGGCCATTCGTCAAGCAGCTGGGCCAGTGGCCGCAGCGGCTCGATGGCTGGAATATCAAGCCGTTCACACTGTTCCGCAGCTTCAATCGCAATGGCGCGAAATCTCTCAGCGTTGATGCGGTGCGTATTGGTGCGTTCCGTGATCACAGGGGCGAAACGTTTGACACCCATCTCAGTCCCCATGCGCAGCACAAGATCGGTGGCGTCGCGCTTGAGTGGGGCAAAAACCAGAACCGGCCCCGGCACCTCTACCGCAGGACGGCTGAGCGTGGTCAGGACCGCCTGCCCCCGGTCCTTGCGCTGGATCTCGAGACGCGCTGTCCATTCGCCCGCCCCTTCACCGAATACGCAAAGCGCGTCCCCTTCGTTCAGCCGCAGCACGGCGATGAGATAGCGCATCTGCCCCGGATCGAGCGCGATTGCTGTGCCCGCCCCCATGCCGGGAAGGAGCTGATCCAGATAGAGTCGGGGGGCGTCCTGCATGTCTGCCTCGTGATGCGTGATTGACGTTCCCTGTTCATAGACGCAATGAACCCTCATGACGACATGGAGACCTCAATGACGCGCGAGACCGTGCCCCATACCGACATTCGCGCTCATGGCTGGATCGCCCGTATGCCGCGCGCATGGCGGCCCTATCTGCTGCTGGCGCGCCTCGACCGCCCTGTTGGCACGTGGCTCCTCCTTTTGCCCGGCATCTGGGGGATCGCGCTCGCCGAGGGCGCGACATTCTCCCGCCGTGCCGTGCTGATCGCCCTTTTCGCCATTGGCTCCCTCGCCATGCGGTCAGCGGGTTGTGTCGTCAATGACATCTGGGACCGCAAGATCGACGCCCAGGTTGCCCGTACCGCAGGCCGCCCTCTTGCCAG
>NZ_AYXS01000012.1:10859-10998 GCF_000505765.1 Asaia sp. SF2.1
CGGCGCTGTCTCGGTGCTTCAGGCCCTCTGGCTGCTGGCAGCCCTGCTCGTTATCGGCGCGCTGGTGCTGTTCCAGCTTCCCGCAATCTGCTGGGCACTCGCGCCGCTTGCCCTGCTTCTGGTCGGTCTCTACCCGGCA
>NZ_AYXS01000012.1:11042-12596 GCF_000505765.1 Asaia sp. SF2.1
GCCAAACGCGTAACCTGGTGGCCGCAGCTCGTTATGGGGTTCACCTTCGGTTTCGGCGCCCCCATGGGGTACGCCGCCGCCGCAGGGCGGGTCGATTGGGTCTGTGCCCTGCTCTATGCCGGCACGATCCTGTGGCAGCTTGGCTTTGACACCATCTATGGCTTTCAGGACATGGATGACGATGCCCGTATTGGAGTGCGTTCAACCTCGCGTCTCTGGGCAACGCAGGCGCGGCCTTTCATCGCTGCCTGCTACACAGGGGCGGCCCTCCTCCTGTCGGCAGCCATCACACTGGCTGGGCTGCACTGGAGTGTCTGGCCCCTCGCGCTCCTGTCCAGCCTCATGCTGGTCAGTCAGATCGTTCGTCTGGATATCCGCAACCCGGCGCTGTGCCTGATGCTGTTTCGTCAGAATGTCCGGTTCGGCATGGTTCTGGCCGCGGCACTGATCTGCGGGCGGGTGCTGTCGTGAGAGAAGCCGAAAACTTCATTGCCAGCCAGACGGTTATCGAAACCACGCCCCTCGTCCCGGAGCTCAGGCTACATCTGGCCACTGAAATCACCCCGATCTGGCAGGCGACGGAAGCCCACCTGGCCGAGATGAACATAGAGCCGCCTTTCTGGGCCTTTGCGTGGCCGGGCAGCCAGCTTCTTGCCCGTTTCATCCTCGACAACCCGGCTCTGGTGAGAGATCGGATCGTGCTGGATTTTGCCTGTGGGGGTGGTCTGGCAGGCATCGCGGCAGCACGGTCCGGCGCAGCAGAGGTGCTTCCCAATGATATCGACCCTCTTGCCCTTCAGGCCGCGCAGATCAATGCCGCGCTGAATGGCGTTGGCCTCACACCGCTGGAAGGCTCCATCATCGGCACATTGCCCAAGGCGGATCTGCTTCTTTGCGGAGATGTCTGCTACAACCAGCAGATGGCGGACCAGATCATTCCGTGGTTGCGTCACTGTGCGACCCGTATGGAGGTCTGGATGGCTGATCCGGGGCGCCCCTATGCGCCAAAAGACGGTATCGAAACACTGAGCGTAATGGAGCTGCCCACAACGATGGAGCTGGAGGGCAGAACAGCGCGTGAAACACGCCTGTGCCGAATTCTGCCTCTACCGGTCTGACTGGCTCCAGCCCGGTCAGGCCTTCGCCTTGATCGAACGCGCCAGGCTCATCGCAGCGCCGAGCCAGGCAATCAGCATGGCGCAGAGCAGGCACAGCGTTGAGGCATGGGTGCTGAAGCGAAATACGCTTGCAACCAGTAGCGCGCCAAGCGTCTGCCCGCCCAGCCTTGCGACCGACACAAGTCCGCTCGCGCTTCCCTCGCGCCCACGGGGAGCCGCCAGCATCATGACGCGGTTATTGGGGGGCTGGAACATGCCGAACCCGGATCCCGCCAGCCAGGTGCGCCAGATGATATCCAGATTCGAGGCATCTGGCGGCAGAAGCCAGAGCAACGCAAACCCGCATCCGGTTACGGCAAGGCCGAGGCTGGAGAGCAGAACCGCAGGGACTCGATCGGTCCAGCGGCCTATGAGGAACGACATGGTGGCCACGCCT
>NZ_AYXS01000012.1:12690-13200 GCF_000505765.1 Asaia sp. SF2.1
TGAAGGGCATGGCGATGATGAAGAAATTCGACGCGACAAACCCCGTCATGCCGACAATGAACGCAATCATGAAGGACGGCACACCCAGCAGATCGACCGGCACCACAGGCTCGTCCTTGCCGCGCTGATAGCGCAGAAGCGCTGCCCAGCACAGAACGCCTGCCCCCGAGAGCAGCAATGCGCCCCAGAGGCCGCCATGCACCGCGTCATCAACGCCAATCACGGTGAAGGTAAAGGCACAGATGGTCAGCACCACAGCAGGCAGATCGACCGCCTTCTCCGAGCGTGGCGTAACTGGCAGGGCGAAGCTGGCAAGCGCCAGGGCCGCCAGCCCGAGGGGCACATTGATCCAGAAAATCCACGGCCAGTCGGCAACCGACATGACCAGAGAACCGACAGTAGGGCCTAGCGCCACGCCGGTACCAATAATCAGGCCGTTCAGGGCCAGCCCTTTGCCAAGCGCTGCCTTTGGGTAGATGAACCGTATGAGCGCAATGGCAACGCTCATGA
>NZ_AYXS01000012.1:13236-13411 GCF_000505765.1 Asaia sp. SF2.1
TACTCGCCCCGCCAATACCCTGCAGAGCCCGCGCAAGGGCAAGCTCGAGCAGACTGTGAGACAGGGCACAGAAGATGGAGGCGACAAGAAAGATTGCGATGCCTAGCCGGCACATGCGCGCAAAGCCTATACGCGCCCCGATCGATGCCAGGGGGAGCAGCATCGAAAGCGAAGC
>NZ_AYXS01000012.1:13453-25600 GCF_000505765.1 Asaia sp. SF2.1
AAGCTGATAGGCATTGATGACCCAGATGGACTGGGATGAGGCGATATGCAGGTCATGCGCAATGCTCGGCAGCGCGACATTGGCCACCGCGTAATCAAGCACCGAAAGCAGCACGGCCAGCGCGACTGCCAGCATCGCCCTCGCACGCTCGACACCATACAGCCCGTCAGGCTGCCCGGTGCCATCGCTGTCGTTATGCGAAATTCCGCCCTGTCGTGCCGCTTTCATGACTCAGGGCTGAGCCATGAACACGCGCTGATAGAGCCCGTTGGTCCAGCTCATGCCCTGAAGGAACAGCGCTGCATCGAAACGGGGTGCACCATCGCGCAGGAAGGCGTGCTGGCCATCGACCTCATGCCATTCCAGCGCCGTACCGGCCTGCTCGAGCGCATCGCGAATCTGGCGACGTCCCTCATAGGGCACATGCGGATCATGACGGCCCCATACCATCATGATCTCGCCGCGTATCTCGGCAGCGCGGGCCAGCGTACCATCATGGCGCTCGCCACCCAGCGTGCCGGTATGCAGATCGGTAGCATAGAAACAGGCTGTCGCTTCGATGTCCGGCAGCAGCGCTGCACGGAAGGCAAGGTGACCGCCGAGACAGACGCCAAACGCACCAAAGCGCCCGCTGCACGCCTCATGCCCGCGCAGCCAGGCAATGAGCGCCACATTGTCAGTGTCAAACTGTCCGATGGGCTTGGTGTATTTCAGGTCATTCCCGCGATCTGTGCCCGGCTTGTCATAGGCCAGCACACAGCCTGGGGCCTCGTATTCGTGATAGACCTCCGGGACCGCTACCAGATAGCCCTGCCCTGCAATCATCGCGGCGAGACGCTCGATGGGCGCAGTCACCTGATAGATTTCCGAGAACAGCAGAATGGCGGGGAAACGTCCCGCTCGTGCCGGACGGAAGAGATGGACGCGCATCTCGCCCGTGGGTGTCTGGATATCGGCTGTTTCGTCGCTTCGGATCAGCACGGTGTTTCCCCTCTCAGGATCTTATGGAGTCGTAGGCGCCACTGGCGAGTCTGTTTCGTGCATAGAACCTCATGCCCGCCAAGACCATGCCCACGGAGGCAAAGCCTGACGGATGGTGCGACTCGTGTGCTGATCACGCAGATCAGCGGCCTGCCACGAGAAAACTTTGGATCGATCCAGAATCAGGGCCGTGCCGGAACAGGCAGGATCAGGCTTGTAAGATTTCTGCCCAATATGTGAACACGCAGCAACCTGATGACACGTTGACAGAAACCCCGTTAGCCCCGCGTGATCACGTCATGTCTGCACTTTTTGCCATCTCCCTTGCCTCCGCCGCGATCCTTGCGATCGTCGTCCTCATTGCCTTTTTCAGGCTCAATCCGTTCATCGTGCTGTTCACGACGTCGCTAGCGCTTGCGCTCGCGGCGGGGATGCCAGCCGACAAGGTGGTAAAATCTTTCGAGGAGGGAGCAGGCCACGTGCTCGGCCATGTCGGCACGGTGATCGCGCTTGGCACGATGCTGGGCAAGATGCTGGCTGAATCGGGCGGCGCGGACCGCATTGCCCTGACCATCTCCAACCGGGCCGGACGCTCGCGCGTGGACTGGGCCATGATGATCATCGGTCTGCTGATCGGCCTGCCGGTATTCTTCGAGGTCGGTTTCGTCCTGCTTATCCCCCTCGCCTTCGTGCTGGCCGCCCGCACCGATACACCGTTGTTGCGTGTCGCGCTTCCCATGGGGGCCGCGCTGTCAGTCACCCATGCCATGATCCCGCCGCATCCGGCCACGCTGCTGGCGCTCTCGGCCTATCATGCCAATACGGGCCATACGATTTTCCTCGGTATCCTGATCGGTACGCCCATCGCCATCATCGCAGGCCCTCTCTTTGCCCGCTTCATTGCCCCGCGCGTTCCCCTGACCGAGGCCAACCCACTGGCAGAGCAGTTCGTCAACCGCGAGCCGCCCCAGAACATGCCCGGTTTTGCCATCACCGTTTTCACCATCCTCTCCCCGGTGGTGCTGATGCTGGTGGCCTCGATTGCCGATCGTGTTTCGGCACCGGGAACGACGCTGAACACGGCCCTGCATTTCATCGGCAATACCGATATCGCCCTCGTGCTGGCCGTCATCCTCTCCTTTTATGTTCTCGGGCTGGCCCGCGGTTTCTCCCGCGAGACCATCCTGCGTTTTACCAATGAATGTCTTGGCCCGACCGCACTCATCATGCTTCTGGTTGGCGCAGGCGGCGGCTTTGGCCGCGAACTGGTTGATAGCGGCGTCTCGAAGGTCATCACCGACACAGCGCTTAACTTCAATGTGCCGATTCTCGTCCTGGGCTGGCTGCTGGCGGTCATCGTGCGCGTAGCCTGCGGTTCGGCAACGGTTGCCATGAGCACCGCCTCCAGCATCGCTGGTCCCATCCTGCTCAAGAGCCAAGGCGTCTCACCCGAACTCATGGTTCTGGTCACGGGCGCAGGCTCGGTGGCTTTTGGCCCCATGAACGATGCCGGATTCTGGCAGATCAAGGAATATCTCGGCCTGACCGTGCCGCAGACCATCAAGACCTGGTGCGTCATCGAAACGCTGATCGCGTTCCTCGGCCTTGGTTTCTGCCTGCTGGCGTCGCTGTTCATATGAAAAAAGCGCGGGACAATGATCCCGCGCATCTTGCCTCTGCGCCGACAGGCGCACCTCGTGAGAGCGTCAGAGCGTAGCCAGAAACGCCTCTGACGTCATAGGGCGGGAGAACATCGGGTAGGTGTACTGGATGGCCGCCTCATGCTGCGCTTGTGAAAGCGTGGCGGTGCAATCGGTCAAGGTCACCACATCATAGCCCAGTTCATAGGCCGTGCGCATGGTGGACTCCACACAGCAATCGGTCAGGAAACCTCCGAGCGCGACACGCGTGATCCCGTTATGCCGCAGCACAAAATCAAGATTGGTGCTGGCAAAACTGCACAAGCCACGCTTGCCTGAGATGACGATATCATCACCCTCAGGCGACAGCGCGTCGATAATCCGAGCGCCCCACTCCCCTTTCTGAAAAGCCTGCGTCGCCTTGACGCCAGCCAGAATTCCGTAGGGCGCGCTGGCGAGCTCCGGATAGCCCTTTGCGAACTCGATGGGCACCCAGACAATCTTCACGCCCTTGGCACGCGCCGCGTTGACGAGAGCGATTGTGCGATCGATCATGCCCGTGCGGGCGATCTCGGCCTTCACGCCGTCATGCAGCGCTCCGCCCTCGGAGACGAAATCATTCTGGAATTCGATCAGCACAAGGGCGGTCTGGCTCATGACTTGTTCTCCGCATAGGGGTTCTTGGTGCCCCTCAATTGCAAACGGATCGGCGTGCCCGGCAGATGGAACGTCTCGCGCAGCCCATTCACCAGATAGCGCTTGTAGGCATCCGGCAGCAGCTCTGCGCGCGTACCGAACAGGATGAAGGTCGGCGGGCGCGACTTGGCCTGCGTCATGTAACGCAGCTTGAGACGGCGCCCGTCAACCAGTGGCGGCTGATGCCGCTCAAGCGCGGCCTCGAACCAACGATTGAGCTCTCCGGTCGTCACGCGGCTGTTCCAAACCTCATGCGCCCGACGAACGGCGGGCAGAAGCTTGTTTACCCCAGCACCCGTCAGGGCCGAGAAGGTAACGACCGGGATACCGCGCATCTGGGCCAGCGAGGTCTCGATACGATCGGCAATCGCCTGACGGGTGGCCGCACGGTCCTCGACTGCATCCCACTTGTTCAGGGCCAGAACACAGGCGCGCCCCTCCCGCTCGATGAGACGGGCAATCTGCAGATCCTGCTCATGCACACCCAGCGTGGCATCGAGCGTCAGCACAACCACCTCGGCCATTTTCAGCGCCTCGATGGACGCCGAAACCGACATGCGCTCCAGATCCTGCTCGATGCGCGCCTTGCGACGCAGCCCAGCCGTATCGACAAGCTGGATCGGGCCAACCTCGTCATGCAGCGACACCGAGATTGAATCGCGCGTCAGTCCCGGCTCCGGCCCGGTGATCATGCGCTCTTCACCCAGCAGGCAGTTCAGGAGCGTGGATTTACCGGCATTGGGGCGGCCCACAATGGCAAGGCGCAGCGGGCCCGCTGGCCTCTCCTCAATTTCCTCGCCGTCCTCGTCGAGCACCTTGGCGCGCGAACGCGGCTTTTCACGCACACGCTCACCTTCAGGCAAGCGATCGGCGATTTCGCCCATCAGATGCGCGATACCCTCGCCATGTTCAGCAGAGAGCGCCAGTGGCGTCCCGAGACCCAGAGAATAGGCCTCGAGCACTTCGTTACCCGCCGCCGCACCCTCTGCCTTGTTGGCGAGGAGCAGCACTTTCTTGTTCTGCTTGCGCAGCCAGGCAGCGAAATGCTTGTCGGCGGGCGTCACACCGGCGCGGGCATCGATGCAGAACAGCACGAGATCTGCCTGCGCCACGGCCGATTCCGAGGACGCGCGCATACGACCAAACAGCGTGTCCGGCGCAGCCTCTTCAAGACCTGCCGTATCGATCAGGCGCACCTTGCGCCCACGGAGCAACGCCTCTCCTTCCTTGCGATCGCGTGTCACGCCCGGCAAGTCAGACACAATGGCCTGACGCCGCCCTACCAGCCGGTTGAAGAGAGTCGATTTACCGACATTGGGACGCCCGGCGATGACAACGAGCGGAAGAAAAGAAGAGTCAGTCACGGATCAACCATATGCATTCAGGTTACCATCGGTCGACAGCACAAGAACCTTGCCGTCGCAGATGATGGGTTCAACCAGGGTAGGCTTTTTTGTTTTCAGGGGTGCGTCAGCCTTGCCCGTGACTGCGTCGATCACCTGGAAGCCGTTTTCCTCGAGAGAGGAAACACACACAAGCTTTCCATCGGCCATGACGGGGCCAAACCACGTCACGGCATATTTCTGCTTGGTCTCGTTCTTGAAACGACGCAGATCGTGAATCCAGCGCACATGGCCGGACAGGCGATCAAGACAGGCAAGCTGCTGATCCGAGGAGATCAGATACAGCCAGTCGCCCACAATGAGCGGCGTATTCTGCCCGCTGGCTTCACGCTCCCAAAGGCGGCGACCCGAGCGCATATCGATAGCGACCAGAACCTTGGAGAGCGAAACCGCATAGGCTGTGCCGTCCTTGACCACGGGTGCGCCACGCACACAGGCCAGATCGAGCATGGCGCCGCGACCGTTCGAGCCGCCAAGGCTGTCGCTCCACACAAGCTCACCGGATTCCGCACGAAGCGCCACAAGGTCGCCACTGCCAAAACCGGCCACGACGACGCCGTTATATACCGCCGGAGCGGATTGCCCGAACATGACCGTATCGGCCTCGGTGGCCTGATAGGTCCAGATCTGCTCGCCCGTCTCGGCATTCAGCGCAAAGAGCCGCTCATCGATCGTGCCGAAGAACACGCGTCCATCGACGATGGTCGGTGCCGAACGCCCCGGCACACCGGTTTCAGCGCGCCATTTGACCTTGCCGGTCTCGGCAGCCACCGCGATGACCTGCCCGACACCATCGACGATATAGAGCGTGTCACCGGCAAGGCCCATACCGCCACCGATATCGCTCGAACGCGCCTTGTTGCCCTTGGGGATGAATGTCCAGAGCGGGCTCATGGCTGGCCACTTCCAGGCTCTCACCGTCCCGACACCATCGCGGGTGTAGATGCGACCTGCGTCAATGACGGGTGGCGACTGGATGGCGCCCCGGCCATTGGGGCCAAGGGCGACGAAATGCAGGAAAGCAGGCTCGGAAATGCCGTGACCGATCGAACGCGACCAAGCGAGCTGCGGACCGGCCCAGTTGGTGTTCAGCGAGAGATGGTCCGGCACGCGCCCGACCAGCGGCCACGCTGTGATGGGCTGAGCCGGGGGCAGAACGATCGGTGTATGATCCTCTTCATCCACGACCAGACCAGCACCGGTCGACAGCACATCATAGCGCTTGCCCGCAAGAATCTGCTTGGGGTCGTCCTTGAAGATGCCGCAGCCGCTCAGCATGGCCGTCGTGGCGAGGGTCGAACCCAGAAAGAAGCGTCGTCCCGGCTGGCGCGGGGATGTCTTGTTCGTCATGGGCATCAACCGGCTCCGCCGAAGGTTTGAAGAAGAATGGAAGCACGCTGGCGAACACCGTCCGGCGCGTCGGGTGACTGCGCGAGCCCCATGAGGAGGCTGCGCGCCTCGTCATGCTGCTTGGCTGTGGCATCCGCCCGCAAATCGAGCGCCGCGAGGCCTTCCTGGGCGAAGGCACGCCAGGGACCAGCGCTGGCAGCCAGCACCTCGAACCCCTTGCGTGTCTCGGCCGGGTTCGCGTCATCGATATGGCTGTTGAGCAGAAGCAGACGGGCCAGATCACGGAGCGAGGCATTCTCGTCCTTGTCGTCAATCACACCCTGCCAGGCCTTACGCGCGCCATCGACATCGCCAGCCTGAGCCTTGAGCTGGGCCAGCCTGATGGCGGCGAAGCCACGTGTAGCGCCGGGGGCCTTGCTGGCGAGGTCAGCCAGGACGGCCTGATTGGCCTTTTCGGACTGGCTGCGTGCGGCCGCATCGGGCTGGGGCGCCTGAAGCGCCTCCATAGCCGTATAATAGCGGCCCGAGGCCTCTGCCTGCGCCTGATGGTGGCGATGAATCTGCCATTGCCATCCGCCCACACCGATCAGTGCGACAAGCGCCACACCGACCGCAACACCTCCAAAACGCCGGGCAGTTGCGCGCATTTCAGCTGCACGCATCTCCGCCTGGGCCTGACTGAAAAACTCGTCTGCCACCGTGATCCTCTTGCGACACTATTGCCGCAACCATACAGACGCCTGCACCCTGCGGCAAATTGCTTTGTCATTGCAGACATGCATCGGACAAACTTCAGCCACAACCGCGCGTCAGAACAGCGTTTTACACTGATTCAGAAAGTCCTTCATGCGCCCAGATCCCGTTGCCCCACTGGCGAGACGACGCCTGCTTGTCGGCCTTCCCCTTCTCGGGATAGCCGCCCGATCAGCACTCTCCCATGAGGCCCTGGCTCAGGCGGCTTTGACCCAATCGGCCCCCGTTCTCTCTCCGGCAACCCATCACGCCCTGTCCGATATCGCTACGCGCTACGAGAAGATTTCGGGCGGGCGCCTTGGCGTCCACATCTTCTGTCCCGAAAACGGTACGGCACTCTCGTGGCGAGGCGAAGAACGTTTTCGCATGTGCAGCAGCTTCAAGGCGTCGCTCGCTGCGTGTGTGCTCGCACGCTGCGACCGGGACGAGGACGATCTGACCCGACGCATTGCTTTTCGCGAGAGCGATTTCAAGGAGCCGTTCTGGGCCCCGGTGGCCGCCCGGAACCGCGATGCCGGCAGTCTCAGCCTCGCGGCGCTCTGCGCCGGGGCGGTGACGATGAGCGATAATATCTGTGCCAATATGCTGTTGCGTCATATCGGCGGCCCCGCAGCCCTGACGCGCTTCTGGCGAGATAGCGGCGATGAAATCACCCGTCTTGACGCCTTTGAGCCGGAGCTGAACCGTCCCTCTGCCAACCCTGATGACAACACGACCAGCCCCGTTGCGATGGCACGGACACTGCATCGTCTGATCCATGGGACATTACTTCATCCCAATTCTGCAGCACTGCTGCGCAGCTGGATGATCAACTGCACCACTGGCACTCAGAGACTGCGCGCCGGGCTGCCTGCGCATTGGGTGGTGGGCGACAAGACAGGAAATAACGGCAAGGATATTGCCGCCGACATCGCCTTCGCATCGCCCGACAAGAACGCCGGGAAGTCGGTTATCATCGCCACCTACACCGCAGGAGGCACCCCGGACGAGACACAGTTCTGCCGCGTCTTTCATGACATCGGCGCTCTCGCCCCGGCATTGCTGGGCTGAAACCTGCGCCTTACCGAGAGGCCGGAACGAAGAAGGGGACGGGCTCATACCCATCCCCTTCTTCCATAAGCCCGAAAGGCGCAGGTCTTACTTCTTGGCGAGTTTCTTGCCAGCGGCCGTCAACTCAGCCGAGATATGGCTGAAATTGGCGGCGATACGCTGCTGAACGCCCGTGCTGACGGCATGCACCTTCGCAATACGTTCGCGCGCATCCTCGCTGATGGCCTGCTCTTCTTTCTGTGACGCACTGGCAACACAGCTGTTATAGGCGCGCGCCTCTTTCTCATAAGCCTGGAACTTGTCCACGCTCGCATTGTAATGCGCGGTATCGGTCGCTGTGATGGAGGGGGCACTCGGCTCCTGACCGCATTTGGCGCGCGGATCGGCCTTGGCGACAAAAGGGAGACACCCGGTTACAGTAACCGAGGCCAGAGCGATCGAGGCGAGAAGCGAAGGTAAAGCGATAGGTTTCATGATCGTGCGATCTGCTGATGTGAAGTGAAAGACGCTATTGCGCAGGAATTACGGCGCAAATCGGGCCAGACGACCGATGGGTGCCGAGGTAATTTCATCATCACGCATGACGATATGCCCACGCACGATCGTCCCGACAGGCCAGCCCGTGACCTGCTTGCCGTCGAAGGGCGTCCAGCCAACGGGGCTCGCAATCCAGTCGTTACGGATTTCGCGTCGGGCCTTCATGTCCACGAGCGTGAAATCAGCGTCGAACCCGACGGCCATGCGTCCCTTGGTCTGCAAGCCATAGATACGGGCCGGCCCCGCCGCCATCAGATCGACCAGGCGCGGGAGAGACAGGCGACCTGCATTCACGTGATCGAGCATGACGGGCACAATCGTCTGAACACCCGTCAGACCGGCAGGGCATTGCGGCCAGGGCTTTTCCTTGGCCTCGCGCGGATGCGGCGCATGATCTGACGACACGACATCCACCCGCCCGTCACGCAGGGCGGCCCAGCAGGCGTCATAATGGCGCTGGTCGCGAATAGGCGGGTTCATGACAGCATAGGCACCGAGCGTCTCGTAACATTCCGGCCCTACCTGTGTCAGGTGATTGACCAGAACCTCCACGCTCACATGGGAACGATGGGCAGCAAGCCAGTCCAGTTCCTCGGCGGTCGAGGTATGCAGGATATGGACTGGTCGGCCCGTCTTGCGGGCAAGTGCCGTGATCCGTCGTGTGCCGAGAAAGGCACATTCCTCATCGCGCCAGATCATGTGGTTTACATGAGGCATTCCTGTCTCGAACAGGGGCTTGCGCGCTTGCAGGCGGTATTCATCCTCGGAGTGAAATGCCACGCGACGGTGCCCGCTACGCAACACAGCCTCGATGCCCTCATCATCCTCGATCATCAGATCGCCCGTGGATGACCCTGCAAAAACCTTGATGGCGCAAACGCCGTCTTCCTGCTCTAATGCGGCCAATTCAGGCGTATTGGCGCGGGTTGCCCCTACGTAAAGCCCCATATCGATCAGGGCGTTCTCCGCCACGGTCAGGCGCTTGTCGGCAATCGTGGCGGCGGAGGTGATGGAAGGCGACGTGTTGGGCATATCGAACACCATCGTCACGCCGCCAAGCGCCGCAGCGCGGGTGCCAGTTGCGATGGATTCGATCGCGGCATTGCCGGGGTCACGCAGATGCACATGCGCATCGATCAGGCCAGGCAGCACATGCAGGCCGGTCGCATCGATCTCCTCCGCAGCGTCGTCCTGCGCCGTCACGGCCAGGCTCGCAATGCG
Source organism: Asaia sp. SF2.1 (assembly GCF_000505765.1). NCBI lineage: Bacteria > Pseudomonadati > Pseudomonadota > Alphaproteobacteria > Acetobacterales > Acetobacteraceae > Asaia > Asaia sp. SF2.1. Next base: position 23,085 of record NZ_AYXS01000012.1, read on the forward strand.
CCCGTCTTTCACGCCCAGATCGGCCTTGGCCTCACCCCAGGGGAAGACACAGATCCCGCCTCTGATGATCAGATCGTAATGCATGGGTTTCTCCTATTGCGGGTGATGGAAATCAGGGAAAGATCAGGCGGCGAGCGTGTCGAACACATCACCATGGCATGGGATTCGCTCAATATGAATCCGGTACCACAGGGCATAGAACAGCAACGCCCAGGCAGCATGACGCTCGCGCCGCCCCTCTGCGCGGTCGAAAATCCGACGAATGACCTGCGCCTCCAGCACGCCCCTGAACGCTTGCGCGTCAGCCACCAAAGGCCCGAGACGCGCGGAACGGGCGCCAATCCACTGCCCGACCGGCACCGTGAAGCCCTGTTTGGGCGCAAAAGGCGACGACCCCGGCACATTCTTCTCTACCCAGCGTCGTAACAGATATTTGCCGTGGCTGCCCTTCACCTTGAGATGATCGGGCAACGACCAGGCCAGTGCGCTCATGACCGGATCGAGCAAGGGGGTCCTGCCCTCGATGGCATGGGCCATGAGGCAACGATCGAGCTTGATCAGCAGGTCATTCGGCAGCCATTCATCCAGATCGAGGCCCTGTACAGATCGCAGACGCGTCTGCTCAAAGGGTGGCGTGAAGTCCTTCTTCCACTGCCCCCCCGTAGGCAGACGGCAGAGCCCGTCCATCATGCCGCGCCGCCAGGGCAGACGCCCGCCCCGCCACCAGGGGCGCATGGCGCGGCGATAGCGGCCATAGCCGCCAAAGAGCTCATCACCCCCCTCACCGCTCAGTATCACGGTTACATCCTTGCGCGCCTCACGCGCCAGAAACCAGCTGGGGATTACGGCATAATCTGCCACCGGATCATCCAGGCAAGCCACGATTTCAGGCAGATGGCGCCAGACCATGCTTTCGGTAATGGTCAGCACATGGTGCTCGGCGCCCAGCACACGGGCGGTCTCCGCCGCCTGAGCGCTCTCATCGACCGAGCCGGTGTCGAAACGCGCGGTCCAAGCCAGAGGCGCCCCGCGGCCAAGGCGCGTCATGGCCGCAAGAACCGCCGTGCTGTCTATGCCGCCAGAGAGAAACATGCCGAAAGGCACATCGGCCCGCTCATGCGCCTGCACACTATCCATAAGGGCATGATCGAGGCGTGAGAGCGCCATCTCCTCGCTCAGATCCCGGTTGATCGCGCCATGACGGGCGGGCAGTTTGCTGGCGCGATCCAGCGCGCCATTGACGAAACGCAGGGTTTCGCCGGGCAGGACGCGCTTGATACCGGGATAGATCGTCTCACGCCCCGCAACGAACTGCACTTGAAGCAACTGGTCGCGGGCGGCGTCGCGCACGCCGCGCGTGACGAGCCCGGTTGCGAGTAATGCCTGCGCCTCAGAGGCAAAGATCACTCCCTGCTCGATCTCGGCGTAATAGAGCGGCTTGATACCGAACGGATCACGACTGAGGGCCATGACCGTATCAGGCCCAGTCTCGTCCAGCAGCGCTATTGCGTACATGCCGCGCAGCTCGAACGTGTAGGCGGTATCGCAATCGGGCCAGAGAAACAGGGGCGATTCACAGTCGCTGCCCGTTTTGAATGGCGCATCGGCAAGCGTCGCGCGCAGGGCCGGATCGTTGTAGATCTCGCCATTGGCAACAAGCGCAATCGGCCCCTCAATTAGAGGTTGCGCGCCCCCGTCCAGGTCGACAATCGAGAGACGGCGATGAACAAGCGCCGCTGATCCTGTCTCATGGAATCCCTCGCCATCAGGACCGCGGTGACGCAGCGCCTGAGCCATGATCTGAAGGATTGCCGGGTCAGGCGCATACCCGAGACGACATGCCACGCCAGCGATACCACACATGGCCTAACGCTCCCCGCTATGCCGCGAGGCCAGCGCATGCAGGAAATCATCCCAACGCGCCAGTACGACCGGGGCGGCAAACTCGCGTTCAAAACGTGCCCTGCCATTGACGCATAGCGATGCCGCCAGCGCAGGCGTTTCGAGTACCGTCGCAATTTCCCGCGCAAAGGCCTCGGGATCTTCGGTGGGCGCGAGCAGCCCGTCCTGCGTTCCGGCCAGAACCTCCTCCGGCCCCTGTATCGCGCTCGCCACGACAGGACGCGCCGCCGATAGCGCCTCGATCACCACATTGCCTAGAGGTTCGATACGCGACGGACAAACCAGCAGGTCGCACGCCTTCAGCCACGGGCCACTGTCCTGCACCCAGCCGGGCATATGAACGCGATCAGACACGCCCTCACCACGCGCAAGACCGGTAAGGGCTTCGCGCTCCGGCCCCTCACCCGCAATGACGAGATGGACGCCGGGTAACCGCTTCATGGCGCGTATCAGAATATCGAAGGCCTTGTTGCGATGCAGCCTGCCCAGAGCCAGAATGAACGGCCGCCCCTGTGGCACGCAATCGGGGCGCTGTGGCTTCACATGGGCCAGATCATTGGCGAAATTGGGCAGATAATGTACCCGCCCTGCATCCCAGCCTTGCGCCACCATCC
>NZ_AYXS01000012.1:25682-35602 GCF_000505765.1 Asaia sp. SF2.1
ATAGCCGCCCAGCCTTCCCGCGACAGGCCACGGCCCTGCCGGCATCATACGGGCGGCGCGGCTCATCCAGGCGATGGTCACATCAGGCTGAAACCGTTTGAGGGAGCGACGCAGACGCCCAGGCGTCAGCAGATCGAGCCGCCCACCGAAACGCATGGCCTCAGTGGTGACATGCCGAGCACCCAGCCGCGCTTCGCGCGCAGGATCACGACGAAGGATCGCCCTGACATCATGACCGGCCTCATGCTGGGCCATGCACAGGCGTTCATAGAAAAGTTCGGCGCCCCCACTACGTGCGCCCGCCATGACGTGAGCTATGCGCAGAGGGGTGAAATGTCGCTCCGGCAGGCTCAGATTGCCCTCCCGCTCACGCATCGCCTGACTGGCAGACGCCGATTCTGCACCCGCACCGACCTTCTTAACCGCCATGATGCGCCTCTTCCTCTTCTGCCAGCAGGGTCTCGATTTCGGTCAGAACGGTCGCAACAGTGAGCCCAGCGATCGGGGCCTTGCCCTCCGGGCCGGGCGCCGCAACGAAATGTGCCTTCCTGCCCGTCGGCGCATATTCCGAGGCGCGACTGGGGCCGAAGAGACCAAGTGTTGGCGTACCGGCCGCCGCCGCAAGATGCATCAGCCCCGAATCATTGCCGACAAACAGGGCGCAGCGGCGCAGCAAGGCACCTACGAGGCCAAGGCTTCCTTCTCCGCCAAGATCAATGGCGCCTCTCCCCTCCTCTAGGCCGGATGCCGCAAGCGCCTCGATGACGGGCCGTGCGAGTGCCTTCTCTGCCTCGCCGGGGCCATAGAAAATGACAGGGGTCAGCCCTCGTGCCTGCATGGCCCGACCGACCTCGATGAAGTGCGGGGCGGGCCAGATCTTGCCTTCCCAGTTGGCGGTCGGCGCGAGGGCGCAATAATGCCTTGTCGCCGGCAGAATTTCGGCAGCGAGATCCACCTGTTCCGGACGACACCAGATTTCGGGCATGAGCGTCTTCGTGCCCCGAAACAACGCTGCCAGATGGCCGATACGCGCGCCCGGCCGACGGCCACCGCGCAGGATACGGCGATGCAATGTCGGCAGGAAAAGCGAGACGCCCGAACCGCGCAGATCGACAATCCGGGTCCAGAACGTGCCCACACAGCCCCACCACAGGCCAAGCCAATGCAGGTCGTAGCGCTTCTTGCTGACCACGATTACCCTATCGACCGAGGGGCATGGCTCGAAATAGCTCGCTGCGACAGGCCCGCAAGCCACGGTGATGCGGGCATCCGGGTGAAGGCGGCGCAATTCGGCCAGCACACCGGAGGAGATGACGGCATCACCCAGACGGTTGGCCGTGATGAACAGGATGCGTTTCATTGCAGCCAGATCGGCTCTTTCAGTCCCGCTACGAAGGCCTCATGAGCCGCTTTCGTCGCCTCATCCGGCGGGGACATGGGGCGCGGTCTGCGATCGGGGTTGCCGCGATAGGTGGCAACACCACCGCCGCTCCCAGACACCGCCAGACCCAGACCGCGCTGGCGACCGCCCATCAACTCCAGATAGACCTCGGAAAGCAGCTTGCAGTCGAGCAGTGCATTATGGGTGGTACGTGCTGACAGATCGATGTCATGACGACGACACAGCGCATCGAGCGAGTTGGGCAGACCGGGATAGCGTTTCTTGGCCATCTCGAGTGTATCGATCATACGCGCACGATCGAGGGGCGCCTTGCCGCATGCCTTGAGTTCGGCATTGATGAAGCCAAAATCGAACGGCGCGTTATGGGCAATCATCTCATCATTGCCGATGAAGGCTAAAAAACCGTCCACAATCTCGGCAAATTTCGGTTTATCGAGCAGGTCATCGAGCGTGAAGCCGTGCACACGGCTGGCCTCGGGCGGCACGTCACGCTCGGGGTTGATCAGCACATGGAACGCCTCCCCGGTCGGGAGATCGTCAATCAGTTCGAGCGCTGCGATTTCGATCACGCGATCGCCGGTCGCCGGGTCGAGCCCTGTGGTTTCCGTATCGAAAAGGATGGACCTTTTCATGCTGCGTTCTCCAGGGTTCTCATCATGCGTTTCATCTGCTGCGCGGTATGGCCGCGCGAGAGGCCATTACGCAACAGCAGATCGGCGCGCCGATTGCGTTCGTTATCGCTCATCTGACGTGACAGCAATGCACGCGCTTGGGCCTCGCTCATTGAGCGTCGGCGCATGATCCGGCGCAGGCGCACAGGCAACGGCGCCGTCACCACAACGACCAGATCGCAGTCACGATCGGCTCCGGTCTCGAAAAGAAGCGGGATATCCAGCACACAAAACCGCATTCTGCGCCGGCGCATCTGCCGCAGGAAATCCTGCCTCGCCCTGCGAACGAGGGGGTGGATAATCGCCTCAAGGGCTGCAATGCGCTCCGGATGCCCGATGACGGTCTGTCGCAGAGCTGCGCGATCGACCGCCCCTTCTTTCACCGTTTCCGGCCAGAGCCGGGCGAGTGCCGGAACAGCCGCGCCATTTTTCGCCTGAAGGGCATGGACAGCGCGATCCGCATCGAAAACCGGCCATCCAGCCCTATGAAGAAATCGCGCGACCGTGCTCTTGCCTGCTCCCATGCCGCCCGTCAGGCCGATCACGACGGTGCCTGCACGATGAGGCCGCCAGTCCTTGCGAGGGCAAACAACCCCGATGCGCGTTTTGGAACTCAATCCGGCACCCCTGACGCAGCCCTGCTCAATCGATCGTCTCGATCAGACGTGCCCGCAGCGTGTCATCCACCTGCGGCTCGCGACCGAACCACGCAGCAAAACCCGGCCGTGCCTGATTGATCAGCATGCCGAGCCCATCGACCCCTTCGAGTCCGCGAGCACGCGCCGCAGCCAGAAGAGGCGTTTCGAGCGGCATATAGACGATATCGGACACCACGAGATCGGACGACGCCAACGCGAGTGTTGCGGCCCAGTCGTGAGTTTCCTGCCCGGCCATACCCAGCGACGTGGTGTTGGTCAGAAGCCCGTAAGAGGCGAGAGCTTCTGGCCATTCCTGCCAGTCCAGAACGGTGCCGCCCCCCAATGCCTCGACAAGCGACTGGGCGCGGCCGCGGGTACGATTGGCAATGGCCAGGTCGCATCCCGCATCGAGCAGCGCCGCACAAACGGCCCGCGAGGCCCCTCCAGCGCCAAGCACCAGTGTCTTGCGCGGCAGGGTAATCCCTGCCTGATCGAGCGAGTCCAGATAGCCCGTGCCGTCGGTGCAATCGCCGAGGATGGTGCCAACGGGTGAAAAGACCAGCGTATTCACGGCCCCTGCCCGTCTGGCCTGATGCGTGTGCTTGCCAGCCAGACTGTAAGCGGCTTCCTTATGCGGGATCGTGACATTCAGGCCAGCAAAGCCAAGCGCCTGCAATGCATGTACCCCGGCCACGAAGCGTTCCGGCGCCAGCGGCAGACGCAGGTAAAGACCGTCTATTCCGTAAGCCGCGCACCAGTAATTATGCAGGATGGGCGAGCGCGTATAGGCGAGCGGCCATCCCGTTACAGCCGCCAGAATAGGCTGGCCGTGCGGAAAAAGCGCCGCAAGTTCAGCCTTGGCGTCTGCAAGGTTCAATGCGCCGTCGAGATGGCGTTCCAGTAGAGCGGCAACAGCCGCGCCAGTCTCTGTGCCCAAGATATCTGTCCTACCTCGTTTTCAATCAGATCCTGACGGATCTCTATCTCCAGATAGGGCAGACCGCCCTGCTCTGCATGATACGGCACGGTATAATCCGATGTCGCGGTCAGCACATAGGGCTCATTATCCCCCACGCACAGATCCCCCTCCTGCCGCAGCAGGTCGAGCATAATTCGCGCCGAGCGCGTATCCTGATGATGCAGAATCCCCACATGCCAGGGACGATCCTTCCCGTTCATGCGCGGCGTGAAGCTATGCAGAGCGATCAGGGCCACGGGCGTTTGCCGCTGGCGTAGCAGTGCTGCGATCTGGTCATGATAGGGGTGAAGTATCTCGCGCTCACGACGCGCCCGACAGGCGGCACTAAGCGCCACATTCGCGCCTATGGTTGTATGGTCCGACACGGCCGGGATGGATGTCGGATGACCGGGTGCGCGATTGCTGTCGATCACGAGACGGGAATAGACCTGCTCGACCAGATCAGCGCCGAGCAGCGTCTGCAACTGCACACCAACCCCGTGGATACCGATATCCCAGGCGATATGTCGCCCCCAATCGGTCTCCTCCACCCCAAGACGCCCCAGCGCTCTGGGTACCTCACGCCCTGCGTGGTCGCTCACGAGAATGAACGGCGATGCACCTGCGGCTTTCGTTACCCGGTAGGGCCGCGGATCTTCAGGGCCGAGAAGAGGGGGAAGCTCGCTCATGAATTGCGCGCACCTTGCTGACTGACTAGGTTAGCCCACCTTGACCACAATCCCCATGCCATGGACAACCCCGTGACCGAGACCAAGCCGCAGCCATCGAGCGATACTCCCACCCAGACCGAAGCGCGTCTGGCCAACCCGCAATGGGGCGGGCGCTTTGCGGCCGGTCCGGCTGCCATCATGGCCGACATCAATGCGTCCATCGATTTCGATCGCAAGCTATGGCGTCAGGATATTCGCGGCTCGCTGGCTCACGCTGCCATGCTCGCCCGCGTGGGTCTGCTGACGGCGGCCGAGGAAAAGGAGATCCGTGACGGGCTTCACGGCATTGCCCGTGATATCGAAGCCGGGAATTTTCCTTTCTCGCAGGATCTTGAAGATATTCACATGAATATCGAGGCACGCCTGTCCGATCGTATCGGCGAGGCTGGCAAGCGCCTGCATACAGCGCGCTCGCGCAATGACCAGGTTGCCACCGATTTCCGCCTGTGGGTGCGCGACGCCATTGACGGAATCAGCGGGCAAGTTACCGCGCTCATGCGCTCTCTGGCGACACGGGCACTGGAACACGCTGCTGACGCCATGCCGGGCTTTACCCACCTGCAGGTCGCCCAGCCTGTCACGTTCGGGCACCATCTGCTGGCCTATGTCGAGATGCTCTCCCGTGATCGCGACCGCCTGCGCGACGCCCGCGCACGTCTGAACGAATGTCCGCTCGGCTCTGCAGCGCTTGCAGGCACCTCTTTCCCGATCGACCGGCGCTTCACGGCTGCTCAGCTCGGCTTTGACCGCCCCACGGCCAACTCGCTCGATTCGGTGTCCGATCGCGATTTCGCCCTCGAATATCTTTCGGCTCTGTCGCTGCTCGGTATGCATCTGTCGCGCTTGTCGGAAGAGTTGGTGCTGTGGTGCTCGGCACCGTTCAGCTTCGTACGGCTTTCAGACGGCTTCACCACCGGCTCCTCCATCATGCCGCAAAAGAAAAACCCTGATGCCGCCGAGCTGGTGCGCGCCAAGGTCGGGCGCATCACGGGTGATTTCATGGGCCTGCTGATGGTGATGAAGGGCCTGCCTCTGGCCTATGCCAAGGACACGCAGGAAGACAAGGAGCCGGTATTCGATGCTACCGAGGCCGCAACCCTGTCTCTTGCTGCCATGGATGGCATGATACGCGACATGACTGCCAACACAGACAAGATGCGCGCCCTCGCCGGTGCCGGTTTCGCGACCGCAACCGACCTTGCGGACTGGCTGGTGCGCGTGCTGCGTCTGCCCTTCCGCACGGCGCATCATGTCACGGGCCGGCTTGTTGGCATGGCCGAAGCCAAAGGCTGCGATCTGGCTGATCTCACGCTGGAGGAAATGCAGAGCGTCGAGCCGCAGATCGATGCCAGCGTTTTCGATGTGCTGACCGTGGAATCCTCCCTCGCCTCGCGCACCAGTGAGGGCGGCACAGCGCCGGAGAACGTTGCCCGCGCAGCAGGGCTCTGGCTGTCACGCCTTGAGGAGAACGCAGCATGACCCGCACGACCCGAATTCTCGGCCTGGCCCTGGCAGGCGCGCTCATGCTCACCGGCTGCGGCAAGAAGGGCGCACCCCACGCCCCCGGCCCGGCCAGCAAGATCACCTACCCTCATAACTACCCGCCGGAGTAATCCGCCCTACCGTTGAGGGGCGTCCGGGCAATGGATGAGCGCGCCAGAGCGATAATGGCAGCCGCGTTCATCCCCTTTTCCCGCAGGGCACGCAGGCTCTCGGCACCATCCCGCTTTGAAAGCTTGCGCCCGGTTTCATCGCAGATCAGCCGGTGATGAGCATAAAGCGGAGCCACAAAACCAAGCAATTCCTGCAATACACGGTGCACCGAGGTTGCCTCGTAAAGATCCGCGCCTCGTGTGACGCAGGTAATGCCCTGACGGGCATCGTCGCAGGTGACGCACAGATGGTATGAAACGCCATTATCGCGCCGTCCCAGCACGACATCCCCGAAATCCTGCGCCCGCCCCTCAATGCATTGTGCCCCTTCCTGCCAGGAGGGGATACACCCGAGCCGCTTTAGTGCTGCGTTCATATCGAGACGCCAGACATGCGACTGATCCGGCACAATCTGGCCATGCCGACCACGGCAATGCCCGCCATAAACGGCACTCCCATCCGGCGCGATGCCCGCCGCACCCACCTGCATTTCGGCCCTTGAGCAGGTGCAAGCATAAACCAACCCCTGTTCGCGCAATCTATCCAGCATGGACCGGTAGTAAGGCAGATGGGCTGACTGGCATATGACAGGCTCCGCGCTTTCGAACCCCAGCCACAGAAGATCGTCCAGAAGGGCCTGCGTGAAGGCAGGCAGGCAGCGCTGCGGGTCGATATCCTCGATGCGGATCAGGAATGTTCCGTCATGCCCCGCCATATCCCGCGCATGACAAGCCGAAGCAACATGACCCAGATGCAGAAAACCCGTCGGGCTCGGTGCGAAACGTGTGCGAAATCCTGTCATCAAACCTTCGCTTGCCCTGCTCACGGAAAGCTGAAATAGTCAGACCGATAAGACAGACGGCGCGTATCTATAGGCGCTGGTTTCCCGTCGCGCTTGAGATAATCCGATCGTGCCGCCCTGTAAAAGAGGATGCGATCGATGCTTGCCAGCGCCCAGCATTTCCCCGCCCTTGTTCTGAATGCGGATTTTCGTCCGCTTTCATACTTCCCGCTATCGCTATGGTCCTGGCAGGAAAGCGTCAAGGCGGTGTTTCTCGACCGGGTTTCGGTCCTGAGTGAATACGACGATATCGAGGTCCATTCGCCAAGCTGCGTCATGCGCGTGCCCAGCGTTATTGCGCTGAAGGAGTATATTCCCACAGCGCGACGACCGGCTTTCACGCGGTTTAACGTTTTTCTGCGTGACAACTTCTCCTGCCAGTACTGCCACGACCGATTACCCACGCATGAGCTGACCTTTGATCACGTTATCCCTCGTGCCAAAGGCGGCCGCACCACCTGGGAAAACGTCGTGACGGCGTGCAGCCCGTGTAATCTGATCAAGGGGTCGAAGCTCCCCGCCGAGATTGGCATGCACCCGCGTATCAGGCCCGTGCAGCCCTCGACACGGCGCCTGCAGGAGAATGGCCGTAGCTTTCCGCCAAACTACCTGCATGAAAGCTGGCGCGATTATCTGTACTGGGACAGCGAGTTGGAGGGCTGAGTTTTACCCTCTCGCCCGCTTCCCCTCAGGAAGTGGGCGCAAAAACTGCCGCATAGAGCTCGGGCTTGAACCCAAGCGTCACCGCTCCGTCACGCATCAGAACAGGGCGCTTGATGACGGTCGGATGCGCGAGCATCAGCGCTACAGCCTGAGCTTCCGTGCTGACCTGCTTGTCCGTCTCAGGCAGTTTACGGAACGTCATCCCCGATTTGTTGAGCAGTTTCTCCCACCCAACAGCCTTCACCCAAGCCGCCAGTTCCTCAGCGCTCAGCCCATCCTTGCGCAGATCATGGTAGCGATAGGCAACACCCTCGGCATCCAGCCAGCGCCGCGCCTTGCGCACAGTGTCACAGGTCGTGATTCCGTAAATAGTCACCCCGTGCTCCAATTACCCCTCCTCGTAAATGTCTATACCCAACTCTGGGCAGTATCATACCATGGATGGCGGCGCTTACCGGTAGCGTTCGACATTATCGCAAAGACGATCATCGCCTTCTTTTCGCCCCTCAGGAGTACGGATCACATCCACAGCCAAGCAAAAATTCGTAGACCTCGTCATAGGCGCGCTCCGGCCTGGTGACATCCTCAGGGGAGCCTTCAGGAACAAAGATGATCATGCCTTGACGTGCTCTGGTAAGGAGAACCCGATAGGCGTTCGCCACGTAGCGCTGTCTCGCAGAATCATTAACTCGCTGCCAACGAGTCCCTTTGAACTGGAAGCTCGTCCATGCGTGGCCTTCCCGGCGATAATTGAGGTCCCAGCAAACGCAGGTCCAATCCAGCTCTAGCCCTTGAGTCTCGAATTCTGTGCCCACGTCCTCGAGCGCATCTGAGGATCGGACATCATCATGCGGCCCAAGAAACCAATGTTGCGGCTCGATCTTCGCTTTTACAAATAGCCCACAGGGCCGAAGTCTCACAGCGTTTGACGACGCCAGCAAACCGCTTCGCTCCTGCCCTCGACGCTTAGCGCGGAGCCAACGCCGCGCAGCCTCTAAATCACGGGTCACCAAAAGCGGAAAACGAGTAAGCCCTTGTCTCACCTGCCGTGCACGCGCCGCGTCCCCGGCGACGGCATACGATATGAATTCTGATAGCCGTTCAGCGCGGAACGATCGGATAGACGTCGATAAATGCAAAGGAGCAGCCAGCTCCCGATTAGGCAATACGCTTTCATAGGTGAGTTCTGGGGAGAGATGGACCCGCCAATGGGGGAAAATCCCCTCAAGCGCGCGCAGCCACTCATCGATGCCTGCTTCGCCCGTGTTGATCTCTTGCCCACCACCAACCAGGCAAACCACTACGCACCAATCTGGATGCCGATCCATGACCGAAAGGAGGAACGCAGGCTCTGACATTGAGAACCCCGACTGTCCTCGCTTCTGTTGCATAAACTTTGATGTTTGCTCGACGTCCCAAGCGCGCTGCGCCTCATCGAACACGACAACCTTTTCGGCAGGCGGTGAAACACAATTCAAGGCCTCGTCGCGGAAATGATGGATGTTCTGAATGAAGGCCTCAGCGCGGCGGCGCTCCCGGACTTTGCTGCTGTCCTTGTTTTTTTCTTTCGCCGCTTTCACTGCGTCAACCGTCAGGGCTTCCCGTAACACCTCGACTAATGGGCCGTTGCCCGACAAGAACACGGCATGTTCCTCAGCATGAGCGCGTTGACGATCGGTGGCTAGGTTAAGACCGGCCAATGTCTTACCTGATCCTGGTACCCCCGTAATGAAACAGATCATTTTGCGATGCTCGCGCTTCGCGTTTTCGATCACGCGCGCAACGTATTGAGCAGTCTGCGTCAGGTTCTCCGCGCCGGCTTCCGAACGCGATATGCTGTGGACCGAATGACCATGATATAGCGCCTGCGCGGCTTCAATAATCGTCGGTGTCGGCTGATAGCGACCGGCTTCCCATCTCAATGGGTCAATAGCAGGGGTTGTGTTTAGGTTGGAAATTTCTCGGATAGCCCGTTCGAGATCATTTTCGCCTAACGCGATTGGCTTCAACAGGCCGTCATCGTCGGACCGATACTCAGGTGTCGAAGGTGCCTGCCACGATGTTGCTACAGCAATGGGAACGACGGGGAGAGTATGGCTCGTTTCATGGAAGTTTTTGAGATCCAGTGCGTAGCCGTAAACTTGATCAAGATCCCCGCGGCTTAGATATTTCGCGCCGATCTTATATTCGATTACGAATACGATGCCGTGGAGCAACAAAACCAAATCGGCCCGCCGCCCCATCCGAGGGATGAGAAATTCCATAAAGGCGTGGGCCGTCGGAAACGCCTGAAGCAATCTCCGGAGATGTCTAATTTGATAGATCCAAGCTCCGCGTTGTGTCTGCTCAACGCTGAACGGCAA
>NZ_AYXS01000012.1:35657-35808 GCF_000505765.1 Asaia sp. SF2.1
TTCCGATGCCAGCCGACCAAGCAATGCCTCGTCGGACGCCGCATCAAGCTCGGTTTTGTCGAGAGATAGGTAAGCGCGTGCCATAAATGCCCCAAGGCGATCAGCTATCGAGTAGTCGAGTTGAAAAGCCTGTTCTCGAGCCAAGCATCGT
>NZ_AYXS01000012.1:35843-38212 GCF_000505765.1 Asaia sp. SF2.1
GCAAACAGAACTGCATGTGCCAAGGCCTAGTCTGATGTAGAAAGAGCGCCCCATCTGAACAGGGCGCTCCTTTCAATTTCGTCGGATCAGCGTGGTACCAAGATCGTACGGGATCATTCCCACTCGATCGTGCCCGGCGGCTTCGAGGTAATGTCGTAGGTGACGCGGTTGATGCCGCGCACTTCGTTGACGATGCGTCCTGCAACACGGTTCAGGAAGCCGAAATCGAAGGGGTAGACCTCAGCCGTCATGCCGTCCGTGCTGGTTACGGCGCGCAGAGCACAGGCCTGGTCGTAGGTGCGGCCATCACCCATCACACCCACGGTGCGGACCGGAAGCAGCACAGCAAATGCCTGCCAGATGGCATCATAAAGCCCGGCATTGCGGATTTCTTCCAGATAGATCGAGTCCACCTTGCGCAGCAGATCGAGCTTTTCGCGATCGATTGCGCCCGGAATACGGATCGCAAGGCCCGGCCCAGGGAAGGGATGACGCCCGACAATGGCTTCTGGGATACCAAGCTCGCGACCCAGGGCGCGCACTTCGTCCTTAAACAACTCGCGCAGCGGCTCGACCAGCTTCATGTTCATGCGGTCGGGCAAACCGCCGACATTATGATGCGACTTGATCGTGACCGAAGGACCGCCGGTGAAGCTGACGGACTCAATCACATCCGGATAAAGCGTGCCTTGCGCAAGGAACTGTGCACCGCCCAGCTTGGTGGCCTCTTCCTCGAACACCTCGATAAACAGACGCCCGATGGTCTTGCGCTTCACCTCCGGGTCCGTCACGCCAGCCAGGGCGTTCAGGAAGAGATCAGACGCATCGCGATGAACAAGGCTGATATTGAAGCGGCCACGGAAAGTCTTGACCACTTCATCTGCTTCGCCCGCGCGCAAAATGCCTGGATCGACGAAAATGCAGGTGAGCTGATCGCCAATGGCATCATGGATCAGCTTCGCCGCCACGGAGGAGTCAACGCCCCCTGACAGACCACAGATCACACGACCAGAGCCTACCTGCTCGCGGATACGGGCAATTTCGAGGTCGCGGAAGCCGGCCATGGTCCAGGTGCCCTTACAACCGGCAACCTCATGCGTGAAGTTCTTGATCAGCGCGGCACCATGCGGGGTGTGCACCACTTCCGGATGGAACTGCACACCATAAAGGCGACGCCCCTCATCGGCGATGATGGCAAACGGTGCCCCTTCCGACCACGCGACAGCGCGGAAACCGGGCGGAAGCGCCGTAACGCGATCACCGTGGCTCATCCAGACCTGCTCACGATGGCCGCGGGACCAGGCACCACGGAACAGGGCGCAATCTTCGGCAATCTCGATGTGAGCCCGACCGAATTCACGGTGCTCATGGGTTTCTACCTTGCCGCCGAGACGCGCGCACATCGCCTGCTGGCCATAGCAGATGCCCAGCACGGGAACATTAAGGTCGAACACGACATCGGGGATCTGCGGTGCGTTGTCGTCATGAACGCTGGCCGGGCTGCCAGAGAGGATGATGCCACGCGGGTGGAAACCGCGGATCTTCTCTTCTGTCGCGGTGAAGGGCCAGATTTCGCAATAGACGCCACTCTCGCGCACGCGGCGGGCAATGAGCTGCGTGACCTGACTGCCGAAATCGAGGATAAGGATACGATCTTCATGAAGCTGCAGGTCGAGGTTATCGGCGTTTTGCGGGGCGGTGTCGGTCATGGCGCTCTTTCAACACGTCGTGCATGGGCAAGTTCTGTGGGCATCGTATAGGATGTTCGTCGTGCATCGTCATCCCAAACGACGCGTTATGCCCGCCTAAATGTCACCATTCCTTCATTCAGACGAGACCGATATGTCGCATTCCCGCTTTCGCCCCCTGCCCTGCGCGGCGCTCCTTGGTGTGATCGGGGCGCTTTCGGCCTGCTCCTCCCCCCAATCCCCGAGCAAGGACCCGGTCGGTCTCTGGACGGGAGCACTTGTCACCGATGAAGGAAGCTGCCCGACGAACACGGACTCGACCTTGCAGATTGGCAGCAAGGCCATCAGCTTCACGCCCGGCGATAACGCACTCGTTCTGAAGGGTGTACGTGGGGCCGACCCGCACCACTATCATGCGCAGCTCGATCTCAAGGATGCGCAGGGCAAACCCTACAGCATCGTGTTCAATGGGTATCCTGTCGGCAATGCCATAGGGGGCATCTATGGTGCGCCCACATGCCGCGCCCATATTGTCATGACCCGTCCAAATCATTGATTGAAAAAAATTCTTTTTCCCTCTTGCGGGGTCGGGAAACTCGCAGTAGAACCCGCCCCACGACGCACCCGTAGCTCAATTGGATAGAGCACCAGACTACGAATCTGGGGGTTAGAGGTTCGAGT
>NZ_AYXS01000012.1:38325-38418 GCF_000505765.1 Asaia sp. SF2.1
GTATATATTGTGATCAGTCAAATGATCACTACGCACCCGTAGCTCAATTGGATAGAGCACCAGACTACGAATCTGGGGGTTAGAGGTTCGAGT
>NZ_AYXS01000012.1:38510-40181 GCF_000505765.1 Asaia sp. SF2.1
TACTCCAATCAAAATCAACGCCCGCCTGAAACCGTTAACACGGTGCCAGTGATATAACGTGCCTGATCCGATGCCAGAAAAAATACCGCATCGGCAATATCGCTCGGCTCGGCAATCATTCCCATCGGTACAATCGCACTTGCCCGCCGGCGCATCTCGTCTGTGATATGAGCGGTACGGGTCAGGCCGGGCGCAACCGCGACCACCCGAAGCCCATCGGCTGCTACCTCATTCGATAATCCGATCGTCAGGCTCTCGATTGCGCCTTTTGTCGTCGCCAGCGGCACATGCCCCGGCAAGCCTCCAAGGCGCGCGGCGATGGATGAGATATTGACGATAACCCCACCCATGCCGCCCGCCTTAATGGACATATGGCGCACGGCCTCGGCACTCACGAGCATCGTGCCGAGTATATTGGTGTCGATTACCTCTTCGATCTCTGGCGGTGTCGCATCGGTCAGCGCGGTTGTTCGTCCCGGAATACCTGCATTATTGACCACGACACCTACACGCCCCAGCGTTTTGATTGTCTCGGCAAAAGCACGAGCAATCGCATCCGCGCAGCGTATGTCGAGTTGCAGCGCCAAGACCGAGCACCCTGCCTGGGCAAGAGATTGCACCAGACCTTGCGCAGCCAGATGGTCATGGGCGTACGTGAAGGCCACGCGACGCCCGGCTAGTGCGAAGCGTCGGACAATCGCCAGACCAATGCCACGCGAGCCACCTGTCACGAAGACCGTGCCCGATATGGCGGCAGATCGATCGAAGCGCTGTTCAGCAGCATCCGGAACACCAGGATCTGCCTGTTCGAGGTGGTCCATTACGAGATCCCGTTATTGTTTTTATTGTTCGGGATTGCCTTGGTGGCATGAAAATGAGCGGTTTTTCCGTCCGCTCATGCCTAATGTGTTGGTGACGGCGGCGCTGGCCTCAGTGCACCAACTGCGCCAGCGCCGCACAGACGTCGCTCTCAAGGAAAGGCTTGGAAACGAAGAGGCTGCGCGGCGGCAATGAAAAGCTGTCCGGCGCCCTGCGGCCCGAGGTCAGAACGAACGCCACATCCGGGCGTGTCCTCGACAAATGATGACCAAGATCGAGTCCAGTCATCGTGCTCGGCATCTCGAAATCGGAAAATACAGCGCGGATCTGGGGGTTCTTGCACAGCACTGCAAGCGCTTCGTCGGCGTCTTCGGCGGAGATCACGTTGTAACCTGCCTGCTCGATCATTTCCGAAACATAGAGACGCAGCAAGACCTGATCCTCAACAACCAGAACGGTCGGGGCAGCGCCGCCCTGCAAAGCATTGACGGATTTCAGGGATGAACTCGCGAACATGATAGCTACGTCTCCTGAGAGCCTTGAGCCATATCAACGAGAATTGAGGGCTTTGGTTTTCAGGATGACAGTCGCGTTCTACCTAACAGTTTTGTTAACAATCAATTCGTTAGCGAAACCGGCTGCCGTGCCCCCCTGTCCTTCATGTGCCGTGACATCAATACCGGCAATGGCCCAGCCAGTCCCCTCACGAACCAACAGCGGCGCGCCACTTGCGCCATGGGTCGCAGCACAATCGTGGTCGATCAACTGGCCTCGCACACGAATCACATGGCAATCCATGTCACCCATGGCGAGTTCCATGCGGTCCTGCTGATACCCGGCCAGCATCGCAGT
>NZ_AYXS01000012.1:40279-40411 GCF_000505765.1 Asaia sp. SF2.1
CTGACCAGCGGTTGCCGCCATGATCGGCAGCAGATCCTGCGATTTCATGAGAGGCTGGTCCAGTATGACGGTCGCATGATCGGCCTGGCTGGTGCGTAGCGGGTGAAACGGATCATAGGCTGGAGGAATGAT
>NZ_AYXS01000012.1:40478-63061 GCF_000505765.1 Asaia sp. SF2.1
GAACTTTACCCCTCGCGCCGTGGCCCGCCACGCTCCTGTGTCATAACCGAGCATGAAATGCACACTGGAAGGCTGCACGAAATTGGCAGCCTCATCACGCCACAGGCAATGAGCCGCTGTCATGATGACAGAGGGTGCAACGAGAAATCCGGTGCATTTCACGCCGAGTTCGGTCTGCACACGTCCCAGAATACGCCAGGGCGTCCGGTTGACATCAACGACATGTCGCGTGCCGGAACCGACACCCACCAGGGCGGATTTCTGCGGTCCTGCCGCCAAGGCCGCCCCCGGCGAGATGCAAGCCAGCGCCGCAAGGGCGACGCACGAGAACAGCTTGCTGCAAACCATGTGACGCGCCACCCACCCTGTTGCGGCCTTCATGACACTGTTCCGCCTGACACCTCATCCGTGCTCTGCGCAAGATGATCGGGCCCGAAAGACCACGGAAGCAGGGCTTCAAGCGTTGTCTCAAGCAGGATCTTACCTTCTGTGTTGACGATCTTGATGGCCAGATCCGGCGCGCCAAATTCCCGCAATCTCTGGCGACAGCCTCCGCATGGGGTGCAGGGCGCTTCACCCGACCCGACAATCACGATCTCGTCGATCCGGCGCCCACCGGCCATGACCATTGCGGCAATCGCCCCCGCCTCCGCACAACTTCCCTGGGGATAGGCTGCGTTTTCCACATTACACCCGGCATGGATCGCCCCCTCACAGCGCAGCGCAGCCCCGACATGGAATCGCGAATAGGGTGCATAGGCTCGCTTGCGCGCGGCCAGGGCCGCCTCGATCAGGTCCCTGCTCATCAAATATCCTTCTCCCTTGCATAATCGCGGCTTGGAAGCCGCAGATTGCCCTTGTAGTCTGTCATTCATGACACGCCACGACCCTGATATCATGAACCTTCTCGCCTCTCGCCCCTCGTTGCATATGGATGGGCAGGATGGTCTGCTGTTTGAGGGGGTTCCCCTCCAGACAATAGCAAGCGCGGTTGGCACACCATGCTGGGTCACGGGCGCAGGGACGCTCAGACGGCGTACCCGCAATCTCAGGAAAGCCTTCACTGAGCGTGGCATCGACATATCGCTGCATTATGCGCTCAAGGCGAATGACCATCTCGCGACCCTGACCGTTCTGCATCAGGAGGGTTGTGGCGCCGATGTCGTGAGCGGTGGCGAGTTGCGCCGCGCTCTTGCCGCCGGAATCAGCCCGTCGCAGATCGTGTTCTCAGGTGTCGGCAAGACAGATGCCGAGCTCATGCTCGCCCTGCAGGAAGATATCGGCCAGATCAATGTGGAGAGCGTGGAGGAGCTACGGCGCCTTTCGCACCTTGCCCGCGCCTCCAGCCTCACGGCCCGGGTGGCCCTGCGCGTCAACCCGCATATCGATGCGGAAACCCACGACAAAATCAGCACGGGGCGACTAGGCGACAAGTTCGGAATCGACTGGGCCGATGTCCCGGCCCTCTACCGCGAAGCCAGCACCCTGCCGGGTATCGATATCCGCGGGCTGGCGACCCATATCGGCAGCCAGATACTATCGCCTGCCCCGTTCAAGGCCGCCTATGCCCGTATCGCCGAGATGGTGGTCGGTTTGCGCGAAGAAGGCCTAAGTGTTTCGGTGGTGGATTGTGGCGGCGGTCTGGGTGTGCGCTATCGTGACGAACTCGCTCCCCCCCCGGCCGCGCTCGCCGGGGCAATTGCCGAGACACTGGGCCATCTCGATCTGAAACTCGCCATTGAGCCCGGTCGCTGGATCGCAGCACCGGCCGGCGTCCTTCTGGCCTCGGTGATCGATCTCAAAGCCCAGCGCGAGGGTATTTCGGACTTCGTGATCGTGGATGCGGCGATGAACGATCTGGCGCGCCCAAGCCTCTACGGAGCCTGGCACGGCATCATCCCGCTTGCGCCCGATCTTGCCTATGCTGAAACGGCCCCCCAGACCGTCGTGGGGCCCGTTTGCGAGTCGAGTGACGTTCTGGCCAAGGACCGACTTTTGCCTGCGGTACGCACGGGCGATCAGATCGCCATTCTCGATACGGGGGCCTATGGCGCCGTCATGAGTTCGACCTACAATAGTCGCCCCCTCGCAGCACAGGTCATGATTGAAAACGGCCAGTGGCAAGTGGTGCGCAAGCGGCAACGGGTCGAGGCGCTCTGGGGTGATGACAGCATACCGGAGTGGCTGGATAGCGAATGAGCATGGCGCCGCCCGCACCGTCCTCCGGCTCCAGCCTTACGCTCGAAATACGCGTCCTCAAAGCGCGTCATCGAGCAAGACGTGTGCTCTGGCTCGAATCCGCCTGGTCTGCCGTCCAGCGCCCTCTGGCGCTCGTAGGTGCCTACGCCATATCGGGGTTGCTGCGCCTTCCGCAGTCCTTGCCGGACACGCTGCACGCCTTTCTGCTGGCGGGCGTTGCAGGAGGGGCCATCGCCCTTGCTGCCCGCAATCTAACGCGTTTGCCCCCGCCCTCACCCGCCCTCATAGACAGGCGCATCGAGCGGGCTTCCGGGTTATCGCATCAGCCTCTCGCCGCACTTGATGACTATCCGGCTGATGGCGAGGAAACCGCCCTGTGGCGCGTGCATATGGCCCGTCTGCGCGACAGCGTTGGGCGGTTGCGCACGGGCTGGCCACGACTGATCTGGACCACCGGCCTAAAATTCGGCTGGGCGGGATTCGGGATCTGCCTGATCGCGACACTCGCCCTGTCGGGTCCGGCGGCACCCTCGCGGCTCGAGGCCGCCTTCCTACCGGGCGTGGATGATATCGATGTCCCGTTGCCGCAGATCGAGGCCTGGGTCGACATGCCGGATTATGCCCCCGGCGCGCCCGTTTTCCTGACGAACACCACCACGCCGCCACGCCTTCCGCAGGACGCGAAACTCACCATTCATGTCACTGGCGCACGCTCAGGCCCCCATCTTCTGGGTATCGAAACGAGCGATGTCGCCACGAAGCAACTCGATTCCGGAAGCTGGAGCTTCACGGCCAAACTCGCTCATAGCGGCAGGATTTCTGTCCGTTCACGTGGCCGGACGGTTGGCGAATGGCAATTCGAGATCGACCCCGACCTCGCCCCCGAGGTTGCGTGGACATCACCGCCAGCGCCCGCAAAGGACGGGACCGATCTTGCCATGCCCTGGCGGGTTGCTCAGGCACATGGCGTCGCGGGGCTACAGGCAGAAATCACACTCAAGGCCAATCCGGACAGGCCTGCGCTGAACGTACCCATTCCTCTCAAAGGGGTGCCCAACAAGGCAGACGGCACGTTCCAGAGCGACCTCACCGCTTCGCTATGGGCGGGAGAGGCAGTTGCGCTTCGGCTCAAGGCCACGAGCCGCAGCGGAAGGACAGCCTACAGCAAATCCGAGACGGTGACGCTCCCTGTCAGGGTGCTTCATGATCCTGCAGCCCGCGCCCTGGTGAGCCTGAGGCATCGTTTTGGGCTCGACCGCGAAACTCCCGCACAGACCGCCGATGAGCTGAGAGCGATTGCGAGCGCATTGCCGCTGCAGGAGAAAGGCAGCATCCTCGCGCTCCTCTATGCCGCCGCCCAGCTTGAGGATCAGGATTCAGACGGAGCAAGAGAGAACACGATCGGGCTCACCTGGGCTGTCGCGCTATATCTGGAAGACCTGCGCAACTCGGACCGCGACACGGCGCAGGCCAATCTGGAGATTCGCGCGGCGCAGAAGGCCGTGCAGGACCAGATCGCTCATATGCGTGCACTGGGCCCTGCCGGGCATAGCGAGGCCGAACAGCAGGAACTCGCCTCGCGCATGAAAACCCTGCGCGAGGCTTTGAGCCGACGCATGCAGGCCCTGATGCAACGCAGCATGCAGCTTGGCACGGTCATTCCCGATATCGGTGACTCACCCGATGATGGGTCGGATCCGGTATCGAAACTCATGCGCCGCCTTCAATCGGATGCGGCCAATGGCAATGCCGATCAGGCGATCAAAAGGCTGGACGACCTCTCACGAATGGCCGACCGTATGCGCACGGCCACCCCAGAGGATCTGGCGCAGATCGCCCAGCAGCTTCAGGCGCAGGCACGGGCGCGAGCCCAGAAAGCGACCCTACATGATCTCGTCAGACGTGAAACCACCCTGCTCGACCATGCCCAGTCCCGCCTGAACCCTGGCCAGCGCGCCGCGCGCGAGGCCATGCTGAACCAGAATGCCCCGGGGCAGGATGTCAGTGCCATGTCCACCGCTGAGTTACTCAAGCGCCTCGGGATGGCCCCCCCGCCGGATATGGATGAGACAACGCCCCCGACCCAGCCTCCCTCTCTTTCACCAGAAGAAATCGCGCTGCAGCATGAGGAGAGGCGCAACGATCATGCTGTCCAGCGTGCCCTGCAAATGGTGGCCTGTCTGCTCAACGACGATATCAAGGGCTTGACCGGCAAGACGATGCCGGGCCTGACCAAGGCCGATCAGGACATGAAGGCAGCGCGTGCAGCCTTGGCCTCAGCACAGGACGGGCCTGCTGAAATTGCCATACGCAAGGTGCTCAAGGATCTTGCCGAAACTGGCCAGCAGATGAGCGAGGCACAGAAAGGCAAGAACCATGGCGGTGGACCGCTTACCTTGCTGCCCACAATGGGAAGCTCGGACCACGCCGAGGGTGGCAAGGACAAGAGAGGCCAGAGCCAGGCTGATAGCGACGATGACGACAACGGAGATGGCCAGTCCGGGGACAAGAGCGACCGCGATCCCCTTGGCCGTAAAACTGGCAAGGGCCATTCCGGCGCTGACACGGACGGCACAGTGCCGGAAGCAGACAGCCGCGAAAAAGCCAGGGAAATCGAGCGCGAGCTTCGCCGACGTGATGCAGATCGGACACGCCCCCAGAGCGAGCTCGACTATCTGGACAAGCTGCTGAAATCCTACTGAGCCACACGACCAGCATCTCCCGAATGCACGCCCAACACGGCGCCGCAAAGGGATGCGCTGGCCAGCCCTATCCCGGCGGGTCCTCAATGAAATCTGAAGGTTAAGGAACGCCGTCGCCGAATCGCGCGATGGTGCTGCCGATCGTCTGTCTCTCGGGCTTGTACACCAGCCCACCTGCGCAGAGCACCCGACCCAACCCTATCGGCTACCTTACCCTTCGCCCGATGAACTGGGGGTAGGTCGCCGTTGTGGCAACAAAACGATGCAATTTTGCAACATCGCCCAGGTGGTTTGCAGCAACGTAACGTCACAGAACGATAACGACCTTGCAATAAAAAGATAGAAACCGCAGCCTTGTGAAACCAAGTTATTCCGAGGGCAAACTTTTATGAAAATCGTTAATTTTCAGAGATGAGGGCGATTGCTGCTGGGCGCGGCCATCATCCTTTCCCCTGTCGTAACGAATGTCGCAGCCCATGCGCAGACGGCTGCAGCGACCACTCATCATCGCAAGGCGGCCAGGCACAGCACGGCTCGCAAGACCACCACTCGTCCGGTCAACGGACCGCAGCTCGGCGCTCAGACAGCGCCTGCAGCCACGATGGTCCCCACACGCTCGCAGAACGCGCTGCGCAATGTTGCACCGGCAAGTGCTGTATCGTTCTCACAGGGTGGCAAGTCTGAGGAGTTGATTGTCGTCGGTTCGGCACTCACCACGGCCAATAATACCAGTGCCAATCCGG
This sequence comes from Asaia sp. SF2.1, assembly GCF_000505765.1. Classification (NCBI taxonomy): domain Bacteria; kingdom Pseudomonadati; phylum Pseudomonadota; class Alphaproteobacteria; order Acetobacterales; family Acetobacteraceae; genus Asaia; species Asaia sp. SF2.1. The sequence continues at coordinate 46,123 of NZ_AYXS01000012.1, forward strand.
TACAGATCGTCACGTCCAAGCAGATCCAGCAAACCGGTGCGACGAACCTTAACGACTTCCTGTCGCGTCTGCCTTCAATCGGCGCCAGCGGAACGAGCAATAGCAATACTAATGGCGGCAACGGGGCGTCCTGCGTCGATTTGCGCAACCTGGGCCAGAACCGCGTCCTCGTTCTTGTCGACGGCAAGCGCACGACGCCGAACGGCAATAGCAACTGTATCGACCTCAACACCATCCCGGTACAGATGGTGCAGTCGATCGAAATCCTGAAAGATGGTGGCTCAGAGCTCTACGGTGCAGATGCTGTATCGGGCGTCCTCAACATCAAGTTACGTCATGATCTGAACACAGGGTCCGTCACGATTCGCGGCGGTATCACCGGTCATGGTGATAACCGCACCGGCATGATCTCCGCCATGAAGGGCTGGAACTTCGATCATGACAAGGGCAACCTGACGCTTGGTGGAAGCTATATGACGCAGGGCGGCGTGACACAGCGCGATCGCTCCTGGTCCAGGGTACCTCTTGGGGCGGTAGGGGCTTATCCGACCAACTCGAACCTGCAGGTCGGTTCAATCATCACACCCGGCGGTACGTATTTCGGCAGTGAGAACACCTATGTTGGTAATCTCGATAATGGATCGCTGAGCCCCTATAGCAAAAGCAAGCGTTATAACTATGCTCAAAACCAGTGGCTTGTGAATGCTCTGCAGGACTCCACCCTTTCAGGAGATCTGCATTACGAGTTCAATCGCCACTTCGACGTTTATTCCAACGTCCTTTACGCGCACCGTACATCGAAAACCCAGCTCGCCCCTGAACCGGCAATTGGCAGCGTTCCCCCCTCGCCTCTACCAAACGGCATCATTCTGCCGTCGGGTTATCCCGGCAATACGGCGGGAGAGGATCTTCAGCTGTACCGTCGTCTGAACGAGTTCGGACCGCGCACCAATAATAATGCGAGTGATACTGTCACCGGCATGGTCGGCATGCGTGGCGATATCGTCCACGACTGGAAGTACGATCTGTCTTACACCTACGGTGCCAGCCAAGTGACGAACGAACTGCAGGGCGTCGGAGACTACTCCAAGCTTCTCCAGGAATGGGGACTGGAGCCCTATGCTGACCCGAACGACCCGAACGGCGCTCTGGTCTATAATCCGAATTCCTGCGCAGGTTCACCGGGCTGCGTACAGTCCAACGCCTTCACGCGCCTCTCGCCGGGCGCAGTGCAATACGCCAATTATACGACGTATCAGCACACCATGTATCAGCTCCGTGACCTGAACCTGCGCATCCACAATAACCATCTCGTTCATATGCCCTGGAAGGGCGGTGGCGACTTTGGTGTTGCGCTGGGTATGGAGCACCGTGGCGAACAGCTGAGCAATAACCCTGACCCGCTCGTTGTAAGCGGCTACTCCCTGACCAATACGGTAGAGCCTACCTCAGGTGGCTTTAACGTGACGGAAGGCTATATCCAGGGTCATGCGCAGCTCCTCAAGGACGTTGCCTTCGCGAAGGACCTGTCGATCGACGGTCAGGGCCGTTACTCGTCGTACAACACCTTCGGTGGAGCCAAGAACTGGAAGGCAGGCATCGATTGGGCGCCCACGCGCGATATCCGTTTCCGTGGCACGATCGGCACCTCCTTCCGTCAGCCAAATGTGTATGAGCTCTATGGCGGTGTGGGCCTCAGTTATGTCTCGGCTTCCGACCCCTGCGCCGGTGCAACCAGCCCTGGCCTTATTGCCAACTGCATCAAGGGCGGCGTGGCCAACCCCCAGAACTTCAATTCAGCCAATTCGGGCCAGGTTCCAACCTTGCAGGGCGGCAACGTGGCCCTGCGTCCTGAGACGGGTCGTACCTATACATTTGGTACCGTGCTCACGCCGCGCTGGATTCCTGGTCTCGCAGCCTCGGTTACATACTGGCACTACACGATCGGTGGTCTGATCAACTCGCTGCCAACACAGTACATCCTCAATCAGTGCTACGAGGGCGGCGTACAATCGTACTGCAACTCGATCGATCGCCTTTCGAATGGGCAGATCAACACGGTTTCGGCGCTCGACCAGAACCTTGGCGACCTGCTCACCAGCGGTATCGACTTCGACCTGAATTATCGCTGGAGAGTGACCCGGCACGACTCTTTCATCGTCGACAACAATTTCCAGCAGTTGGTCAAGTACAAGCAGCAGCAGCAGCCTGGCGGCGCGTATCTGAACCAGACAGGCGCCCTGTTCTATCAGAGTGGTGTCGGTCAGCCACGTGTGCGCGACTACGCCACTCTTACATGGCAGCACGATGCGTTCCGGATTTCCTACATGTTCCAGTATATCGGCGGCATGAACTGGAATGACGGATCAGCTTTCCTCAGTGAGGAAAACCCTGCTGCCAATGCCCGTATCAAGACACCTGCGATGGTCCAGCAGGATATCTCTATCGGTTATGCTTGGAAGCGCTGGAACTTCGAGGGTGGCGTGCAGAACATTGCTGGCAAGAACCCTCCTTTCGTTCTCAACGCAGCCTCGAACTCGGCTGATACCACCTACAACGGCTTCTATCTGGGCCGTTACATCTTCCTGCAGGCTGGTCTGAACTTCTGATCACCCCGGACGCGGAGTTCTGCTCCGCGTCACGGAAGAAAGACGACTAAAAAAGGGAGAAGGGCCTACGCCTTTCTCCCTTTTTCACGCGCATACCGCGCCGACCAAGATGACGCGTATCAACTTCCGCGATAGGTGGAATAGCCGAAGGGCGAAACCAGTAGCGGCACATGGTAATGCCCGGTTTCCGTCATGCCGAAATCGATCTGCACCACATCCAGAAAAGGCGGCTCGGGCAGATCATGCCCACGCCCCCTGAAATAGGCCGCCACGTCGAAGCGAAGCACATAAGCGCCTGCCCCGACCGCAATATCCTTCAGGCCGGGACAGCGGCCATCCTCATTTGTCACACCCGAAAAGAGCACGCGATCATCATGAAGCAGGGTGATCGTCATACCCTGTGCGGGCACGCCCCCTGCCGTATCGAGAACATGGGTGGAAAGGCTGGTCATGATGCTGTCCTGTCCTTCAGTCTGAGCAATGCAATCTGATCGATCTGAGCGAGAGCCTCAGCCAGTTCCTCCTGCGGTGACTGCGCCAGCCGACGTTCTATCTCCAGGCGCATGCGCTCCTTGGTGGCCTGTCGGACACAGATGACGAAAGGCATATCGAAACGCGCCTGATAGGCCTCGTTCAGGGCACGAAAGGCGATGAATTCAGCCTCGCTCAACCTGTCGAGACCCGCCCCCTCCTGCTCGGCCGCCGAGAGTCTGCCCAGATCGGGGTCCACACCGAATTTGCGTGCCAGCTCCGGATGGGCCTTGACCAGCGCTTTCTGCCTGTCGTGATCGGCATCACGTATGATCTGCGATGTTGCGGCAATCATGTCCTCCGGGCCTGAAAAAGGCGCCTGAGGCCACGCCGCTGCCACGATCCAGGGCGTGTGTTCATAGATATCGCCATAGACCGATATGAATTCTTCCCGAGTGTTCGCGGTGATCATGCGGGGTGATGCTCCTGCCAGTGACGGGCAATATCGAGCCGCGTCGCAACCCAGGCGTCCTGATGGGCCTGCACATGGGCGATGAAACGTTTGAGCGCCAGCGCACGGGCGGGCCTGCCTGCAAGGCGACAATGCAGGCCGACAGACATCATGCGCCCGCCCTCCTGATACAGCATGTCGAACGTATCACGCAGATAACGGAAAAACTGCTCGCCTTCGGTAAAACCATTGAGCGCAACGAGCTTCATGTCGTTCACGTCGAGCGTGTAGGGCACGATCAGCTGTGCCGGGCCATAACGACGGTCGTAATAGGGCAGATCATCGGCATAGGAATCGGCGTCGTAAACGAAGCAGCCTTCCTCGGCGACAATCCGGGCGGTGTTCGGGCTGGTACGACCCTGATACCAGCCCAGCGGAGCCGCTCCCGTGACCTCTTCATGCAGCCTGATGGCTTCCCGGATATGCTCACGTTCGATTGCTTCAGGGATGTCCTGATAATCGATCCATCGGTAACCGTGGGACGCAATCTCCCAGCCTGCCTGCTTCATAGCCGCTACAGCATCGGGATTGCGGGCAAGAGCCATTGCCACGCCAAAAACCGTGAGGGGCAGGCCCGCCTCGGTGAAAAGCCGGTGGAGACGCCAGAAGCCTGCGCGAGAGCCGTATTCGTACAGGCTTTCCATTTGCATGCAGCGCGCACCGGTGATCGAACGGGTACCGACCATTTCCGACAGAAAGGCCTCGGAACCCGCATCGCCATGCAGAACGCTGTTTTCGGCGCCTTCCTCGTAATTCAGAACGAACTGGACGGCGATGCGGGCGCCGCCCGGCCATGCAGCCTCGGGGGGATTGGCACCATAGCCCAGCAGGTCGCGTGGATATGCCTGTGTCATGCCTGTTCGTTCTCTCCCATTCAAAGCGCCGCCACGCCGCCATCGCTGCGCGGGTCGGTGGCCCCTTCCATTGTGCCATCCTCATAGCGCCGAATGGCCCCGGCATGACCCATCGCCGTGGCAAATGGCGTCAGACTCTCGACGTCGTGACCAAGCGCGCTCAGTCCATCGAGGACTTCCGGGCCAAAGCGCGTTTCCATCTTGAGCGTTGTGGTGGTTTCGCCCCAGGTGCGGCCCAGAAGCCAGCGCGGTGCCGTGATCGATTCCTGAAGGCTCAGCCCGGCGATGACGTTTCGCGCCACGATGGCTGCCTGGGTCTGCGGCTGCCCCTCGCCGCCCATCGTGCCATAGGCCAGCAAGCTCCCATCATTGAGCGCGGCCATGGCGGGGTTAAGCGTATGAAAAGGCTTGCGCCCGGGCACGAGGCTACGCAGACGCCCGGGCACGAGGTCGAAACTGGCCCCGCGATTCTGCCATACCAGGCCGCTCTCCGGCAGCACGATACCCGAGCCGAACTCGAAATAGAGGCTCTGGATCATGCTGACGGCCCAGCCCTGCGAGTCCATCACGCCAAACCACGTGGTGTCGCCCTGCTGGGTCTGATGGGGCCAGGGTGCCGCACGGCTCAGATCGATGGAGGCCGCCATTTCATCCAGAGCAGCCTGATCGGACAAAAGCGCCTGTGGGGAGGTTTCCATGATGGCAGGATCGGCAATCACACGATCGCGCCAGATGAAGGCGGCCTTCGTCGCCTCGACCCAGCGATGAATGTCGTCAACCGTATCAGCCCCGGTCACGCCCAGTCGCTCTGCGAGAGCCAGAATCAGCAGGGAAGCCGCGCCCTGTGTGGGTGCGACCATATTAAAGAAGCGACCATGGTGAAGGCTGGTCTCGAGCGGTTTCGTCAGGAGCGCTTCATGGTGGTTGAGGTCGTCGCGGCTAACCGGCGAACCACAGGCCGCAAGATCAGCCGCGATCTGATCGGCCAGCTTGCCATGATAAAAATCGCCAAGACCGGCATTGGCGAGACGTCGCAATGTGCGCGCCAGCGCCGGATTGCTGTGCACGGCGCCCGCAATCGGCATATCGCCTTGTGGCAGGAACAGGCCACTGAAATTGGGCATGTAGCTCAGCACGTCAAGATGGGCAGCCATAAGCCCGGCCATGCTTTCCGTAACCACTATGCCGCTCTCGGCGTGGTCGATGGCGTCGGCCAGCAATGTCGAGAGAGGCAACGCCCCTCCTGCATAGGCGAGCGCTCGCGACCAGCCCGCAACCGTACCGGCAACCGTATTGGCTGCCAGCCCGCCACGCCAGGGCACACTGTCACATTCTGCATAGAGCTCGGGAGTCGCGTTCTGGGCGAGCCTGCCACACGCATCAATGGCCACGGTCTCGCCATCAGGGCGGCGAATGAGCCAGAAGCCATCTCCCCCAAGGCCGGTCATATGGGGGTAAACCGCAGACAGGGTTGCGGCCACGGCCACGGCTGCCTCGACCGCGTTGCCTCCTGCCTTGAGAATATCCCGCCCCGCCTGCGCCGCAAGATGATGCGGGGCGGTAACCATTCCCTTGCGGGAGCGTGCGCTGAAAAGCATCAATCCTCCAGAATACGGGCGCGAGCGACGCCAGCGCGTTCCAGCGCCTCACCGAGCGCGACAATACGATCTTCCCGCCCCGGCTGCGCCACGAGCTGGACGCCAAGCGGCATCCCGCTGCCAGCATTAGCGTCAATGGCCAGAGGCACGGTCAGGACCGGGAAACCGGCCAGAGTGAGAGGCTGGGTGTAAAGGCCGAGATTGGCACGCGCAGAAACCGGTTGACCACCAATTTCGATGACGGGTGTATCGATCCGCGGAGCCGGGCCGACCACGGCGGGTGCAACCAGAATATCCGCCTCAAGAAAGGCCTCATGCATACGCTCACGAAACCAGTGGCGGATCTTGTGCGCCCTGAAAACATGCGGCGCCGGGACAAGAGCCCCTGCGAGCAGGCGATCACGCACCGCCGGATCATACTGCTCCGGGCTGTGACGCAAGCGATCGAGATGCAGGCCTGCCCCTTCGGATGCGCTGATGACAAATGCCGCGGCACGCGCCGTTGCGACCTCTGGCAGAACGATCTCGCTACGTATCGACAGGGCCGTGCAGAAAGCTGCGAGAGCCGCTTCCATCTCCGGCGACATATCCTGGGCAAACCAGCCGCCAAGCCGCGCCATTTTCAGCCCTGCAACGTCCACCCGCGCCAGAGATGACGCGCTCAGCACCTCCACCATCACCCGCATATCGGCAGCGCTTGCCGTGAAAGGCCCGACCGTATCGAGACTGGCGACAAAAGGATAAGACCCCGCTATTGGCAGCAGGCCCTGCGTGGCTCGCAGCCCCCACACGCCACAAAGCGATGCCGGCACACGGATCGAGCCATTCGTGTCGGAGCCCAGGGAGAGCGGGAAATATCCTGCAGCGACACCAGCCGCAGACCCGCCGGAAGACCCACCGGCGAGACGCGCGCTGTCATGCGGGTTTTTCGTGATGCCATAATGGGCATTGTCTGTCGCAAAACCGTAGGCAAATTCATCCATATTGGTCGTGGCGAGCGGTATGGCGCCAGCCTCAATCAGCCTGCTGACCAGCAGCGCATCGCAATCGGCCGGCGCTACGCTGGCCAGAACCGTCGACCCAGCCGTAGTGACCAGACCTTGCACATCAAACAGGTCCTTGATGCCAAAAGGCACCCCTGCCAGCGGTCCGGGGTCGATCCCCTCGGCCACAAGAGCATCGATGCGGCGTGCCTGATCGAGCGCCCGCTCCGACAGCAGGCGCGTGACGGCATTGATGGTGCCATCGCGCTGGATGACACGGTCGAGGCAGTTCTCGATCAGGCTGAAGGCGCTGCGTTCGCCCGACCTGACAGCGCGCGCAATCTCGGTGGCGTTCATGGATGATACTCGAGAGCGGGCTCAGTGCGCTCCGGCAGATCGAGCGACAGAACGAGCTTCTGGTACCGCGCGAGCAGGGCAAGGTTTTCTAGCACGCCGGGTTGGCAATCGACCGGAATCGTCAGATCAAGCGCAGCCGCACGCGCATTGAGCGTGGCCTCATCAATCATGCCTGCTCCTCACCCTCTCGACCGAGACTGACGAGTTCCTCCGCGTCATAGGCAAGCAGGCTTTCAAGGTGCTTTTCACCATCCTGGACAAACAGGTCGCAAGCAATCGAGCGGGCCAGGCGGTCCACGCCATAGCGCATGCCGCTGATCGAGGCACCCGAAAGCCCCATGCTCGGCGTCGCCGCAAAGGTGAAGTTATAGATCGCCCCCAGCATGGCGGCATCCGGATGAGCCGGGTCGCGCGGCAGGAACTGGCTCTGCGGGCCAAGATAGGGATAGGAGTCCAGAACGGCGCTTTCCTCGCCGTCTGGGGCCTCGAAACAATCGCGCCACAGCGCGACGTTTCCGGCAAATGAGGCTGTTTCCGGCCGCTTGCTGAAATCGATCACGAAGCCCGTGCCGATAATCAGGAAGTCAAACTCCATCGTCCCGTGAGGCGTATCGACAGTAATGGTTTCACCCTCGCAACGCGCGCCCAGCCAGGGGGTATCGCCATGGAAGCTGAACCCGTCATGACGGCTGCAACGCCAGAACGTGTCCTGTGGCGGCGGCTGATTGAGATCGAAGATGCGGCGCATGAAACGCCAGCGTGTCAGATCGGGCAGTGCCGGGAAATGAGCCAGAAACCCGGCATTTTCCATCCAGCGATACGGGTTGATGCGCGGCAGGGTCTTGCGGCGTATGCAGACGGCAACCGATCGGGCACCGGCTTCCAGCGCGGTCGCCGCATTATCGAAGGCAGAGGCGCCACCGCCGAGCACACCGACACGCTTGCCACGCAACGCCTCGAAATCGATCGGCTGATGGGTGTGGGCGTAGAGATGGCTGGGAACCGTCTCGCGTATGAATTCCGGCACATGCCATGACCCGCTGCCTTCAATGCCGGTCGCCAGCACAAGGCGGCGTGCCCAGACGTAAGAGATCTCTCCCTCCTGTGAACGGAACTGAAGATGCAGCAAGCCATCCTGCCAGACGACATCGACCAGTTCACGGTCATGCTCTACTGGCAGGGCAAGCGTCTCCTCATACCAGCCGAGATAGGCCTGCCAGTCGCGCCGGTCGATCTTGCCCAGCGACTCCCATGCATCCTTGCCATAACGCGCCTCAAACCAGCTTCGCGGCGTCAGTGAGGGGATGCCGAGATCAGGGCCAGTCACATGCTTGGGCGTACGCAGTGTGATCATACGGGCAAAAGTAACCCAAGGCCCCGCCTGCCCCTTCTTTGCGCGCTCGAATACCCGAACGTTATGCACGCCAATGCGACGAAGCGCGAAAGAGGTCGAGAGACCTCCCTGCCCGCCACCGATCACCGCAACATCGAGCACCGCCTCACCATGATGGGTCAGCGTGGACGAGACCCAGGGACCCGACGCATAGGCAATTTTCTGAAGATCCTGATGAACCCGGTCAGCGAGATCACGGAGCGCTTTGTTCTGCATGTCAGGGCACCCGGTAAAATGGATTGGGGAGGAGGAAGCCACGATCGGCGTGACCACCTGCGAGATCGGAGGGCTGATCGCCTATATTGGCGATGATGTGATAGCCCTTCTGTTCGATTTCGCTGCGGGCCGCCGCCTTGTAATCCGAGGCCGACGGCGTATGGCTGCCCTCAGGCCTGAGCACGAGGCCCGACCAGCCCTTATAGCCAGCAGTCTCGAGGTTATGCGCCGTATCGGCTCGCTCGTTCTCACTGCGTCCGGTTACGAAAAACACCGACACACCACGCTGCTGGGCCACACGATACAGAGCGAGCGTGGAGGGAAAGGCCTGCGCCTTGGCGCTCATTTCCCAAGCCATCACGCCGCACGGCCCCTTGGGCAGTACATCGCACTGACCATCATGAAAATAGGCGAAATGATTGGCCTTAATCTCAGGCCAGTTGGAGAGCGATGTCTCATCGATATCCAGGACAATCGCAGGCTTGCTCACATGCGCGGCGCGCAGACGAACCCAGTCCGATGCCTCCTCGATCACGGCGGCGAACTCACGATCATAGGCCCCGCTATCATGATAGGCGGTGGCGGCAATCGCTGCATCGCCTACATTAGCCGGCACCGCGTGGGCAGCGCCCGCTGCCGTTGCCCCAAGCACAGAGGCAAGCGCTAATGCGCGCCCGAAACGATTTGCGCGTCGGCGAGAAACGGCATGGACGATAGACGAATAATTCATGGCAGGCGGCGCTCCTGTGAAGCCAAGATACAATTGCGTTATCTTCACAGCTGTAGAGACGGCTCACAAGACCGGTGCGCCGGAGCATGTCCTTGCCTCAAACAATCGTTTTTCATACCTGCCCCGTCCTGTATTGATATCTCGTTCCCCAAATGAAACAGAACATCTCCTCTTCGTCTATCCCTCTTGTGCACAAACGCACGGGACGCCTATTTTGTAAATTCTGGTTCAGATAACCCGAATAGCGTTGCAACTACTTGCAATTACCCTAATATACGCCTAGACACGGTCGTATACAACGAAGCAGTCGGGAGATGATTTTGGGCGCGCCTCGGGAAATTGCGGTCGTGACCATTCTGGAAGCCGCGGAAAAGATCTTCTCCGAACATGGATTCAGCGGTGCGAGCATTGCTGCTGTGGCCCGGGAAGCCGGTATTCCCAAAGCCAATATTCATTATTATTTCTCAACTAAGGAGACCCTGTATCAGGAAGTGCTCCGGCGCACCGTGCAGGAATGGCTCCGGGAATGCGAAATCTGGCTTCGCCCCGAAAATAAAGCCTCTACGGCCCTGCGCGCCTATATCGGCTCCAAGCTCGCCTTCTCACGTGCCAATCCCCATGCGTCACGCCTGTTCGCGCACGAAATTATCGGGGGGGCGCGCTATCTGCATGATTATCTCTCGACAACCCTGCGTGAGGCGATAACGCCGTTCGGTGAGACATTCACGGTCTGGATGGAGCGGGGTGAGATTCCGCAGGTCGATCCGACGCATTTCCTCTTCTGTCTGTGGGCCATGACCCAGTGGTATGCAGATATGCAGCCTCAGGTAACCGCCCTGCTTGGCAAGGAAACGCTTGAAGAAAGCGATTTTCACGCCGCGGCGGAAACAATCCTGGCCCTTGTCCTCGCCCGGAAGGACATAACGGCCTGAGGCCTGTACTGCGGAGAAGGCCCGGCTGGTGGTTTATCCTCGGGCCACTGAGGGGACACGAACAAGCAGAACAATCAGGATGGCGAGCGCGGCGAGTGCGGCACCGCTCATCGAAACAGCACCATAGCCCAGCCCCTGATACAGAACCGCGCCGCCCAGCCAGGCACCAAGCGCGTTGCCAAGGTTGAAGGCGCCGATATTGACTGATGACGCCAGAGCCGGAGCACGTTGCGCCGCCTGCATCGTGCGCATCTGCAACGCTGGCATGATGGCGAAAGAGGCGGCACTCCAGACCAGAATACCAAGTATTGCGCCAATCGGCGTTACTGCAATGAACGGGTAGATCAGCATGATGCCACCCAGTACAGGCAGCATCAGCAACAGGGCAAAACGCGTGGAGCGATCGGCCAGACGACCGCCAAGCGCTGCGCCAATGCTGAAACCGACGCCGATCGTCATGAGCGCGAGGGTGACGAGTCCCTCACTGGCATGGGTGATGCTGTGCAGGAAGGGGGCGATATAGGTGTAGAGAACGAACATGATCCCCGCACCGAGTGTCGTGACGGCAAGGGCCAGCAACACTTCACCGCCTGCCAGAACGCGCAATTCGCCAAGGATATCCGGACGTGGATTGCTGCCCCGTGGTGGCAGGGCGAGGCTGAGGGCCAGCACGGCCAGGGCGCCAAGCAGCGCGGTCACCAGAAAGGCGCTGCGCCACCCCATGGTATCGCCCAGCCAGGTTGCCGCGGGCACTCCGAGGATATTCGCGATGGTCAACCCCATGAACATCGACGCCACCGCCGAGGCACGACGCTCGGGCGCCACGACACTTGATGCCTCTACAGCGCCAAGGCCGAAGAACGCTCCGTGTGACAGGCTGGTAATCACCCGCCAGATCATCAGGACGGCATAGCTATGGCTTAGCCCGGCACCGAGGTTGCCGATAATGTAAAGCCCCATCAGCCCGACAAGAGCCGCCTTGCGCGACATGGCACCCAGCAGCAGCGTCATGATAGGCGCCCCCAGCATGACTCCAAAGGCATAGGCGCTCACGAGCGACCCGGCCTTGGGCACACTGATGTGAAGATCCTGAGCAATGACCGGCAACAACCCCATCGGGGTGAACTCGGTCGTGCCTATAGCAAAAGCCCCCACTGCCAGCGCGAGCAGCGCTCCTCGAGCCGAACCCATCTTACCCCCTGCCGAATTAAAGCTTGCGCAAGTTCTTCTTACTTTCCAGATCCTGCGCCCCGTGCCACGATTTTCTCCTGATGTTTCCACAAGGAGCCGGATCGAGACAATGACCACACCATTTGCCGACAGCAATCATGACGCCCTCTGGCTGCCCTTCACGGCCAATCGCCAGTTTCGCGATGCCCCGCGCATGCTCGTTTCGGCAAAAGGCATGTATTACCGTGATGATAAAGGCCGCGAAGTCCTGGATGGTTGCGCCGGACTCTGGTGCGTCAATGCAGGCCACGGGGCACCGCGTATCGTGGAAGCCGTGCAGAAGACGGTCGCGACCCTCGATTTTGCCCCCGCTTTCCAGATGGGCCACCCCATGGCTTTCGAGGCCGCAGACCGTGTCGCGCGCCTGGCCCCGAATCCGCTCAACCACGTTTTCTTCTGCAACTCCGGCTCTGAAGCAGGCGATACGGCGCTCAAGATTGCCATCGCCTATCATCGCCTGCGTGGCGAAGGCACACGCACCCGTCTGATCGGACGTGAACGCGCCTATCATGGCGTCGGGTTTGGCGGCATTTCGGTCGGCGGCATTTCGGGCAATCGCAAGCTCTATGGTTCGCTGCTGACCGGAGTGGACCATCTGCCCCATACGCTCGATCTGCGTCGCAACGCCTTCTCGCGCGGCCTGCCGGAACATGGCGCGGAACTGGCTGACGATCTGGAGCGCATCGTCGCCCTTCATGACGCCTCGAACATTGCGGCTGTCATTGTCGAACCCATGGCTGGCTCGACAGGCGTGCTGCCAGCGCCGAAGCGCTATCTCAAACGCTTGCGCGAGATCTGCACCAAGCATGGCATCGTGTTGATCTTCGATGAGGTCATCACCGGTTTCGGTCGTCTGGGCGCGTCTTTCGCTGCTGAGAAGTACGGCGTCGTGCCCGACATCATGACGGTGGCCAAGGGTATAACCAATGGCACGATCCCGATGGGTGCCAATATCGTATCCGACGAGATTTTCGACGCGTTCATGCAGGGACCGCGCGAGGCCATCGACCTGCCGCATGGCTACACCTACTCGGCCCACCCCATCGCCTGTGCTGCTGCCATTGCCACACTCGACACTTATGCCGAGGAGCATCTGTTCGAACGCGCAGCCGCGCTCTCGCCGTATTTCGAGGAGGCTGCCCACTCGTTGAAGGGTGCGCCCTATGTGGTCGATATCCGCAATGAGGGGCTTGTGGCCGGTATCGAACTTGCCCCCCGAGTCGCCAAGACGACGCGGGCATTCGAGGTGTTCGAGCGCGCTTTCCATGAAGGGCTGTTGCTGCGCTACACAGGTGACATCCTCGCCATTTCACCGCCGTTGGTCATCGAGAAGAACGAGATCGATCGCATCTTTGAGACGATTGGCGGCATCCTCAAATCGATCGACTGACATCCGCAGGGCGTCGCGGGGAAAATCCCGTGACGTCCGCGCGAAAAAGGCCCGGACAAGCTCGATCAAACTGTGCCGCAGCCTGAGCCCAGGCGAAGTGCTGGCCGGACGCGCATGGATACATCGCGGGGTTCGGCAAATAACTCCTGCGCCCATCACAAGTCACGACCCGATTTTTGGATGCCTTGTCTTTCCGGGCGTATTGAGACAAGGGCAGAAAGCGCAGTAAGCCGCTCTGCATCCCTAACCGGACGGGACTATACCAATGCCAGCCAATCTGGACCAGTACCTCAAGCTGCGCCATCTGCGTGTTGTTACCGAGATTTTCAACACCGGTCATATCAGTGTTGCCAGCGCCAATCTGGGCCTCACGCCGCCTGCAATCTCGAAAGCTTGCGCAGAAATCGAAGCGATTATTGGACACAAGCTGTTTGACAGGACCCGGTCAGGAATGGTGCCCACCGATCTGTGCCACCTCCTGGTCCGTTCCTCAGGAATTATCACGGCCGAGCTGAGAAAACTCTCTGCCGAGATTCAGGACAATCTTTTCAACACGCCACAATCGCTAACCATCGGCTATCAGTCACCGTCGCTTTCAGCAATCGCAATGCACGCGGCGGGCGTGTTGCGGCAGCAGATACCTGCGTTGAGGCTCAAGATCATGCAGATCGATAGAGCCTCGCTGCTGGATGGCTTGCAACAGGATCGATACGATATCGGCTTCATTGCATTGCATCAGATCGAGAATTTCCCTGCCCTATCCAGTCAGATCCTGCTGAATGAACGCTGCTTCGCTGTGTCGCTGGAGGGCACGATGAGCCTCTCGGAGGTGCTCGACAACTGGGCGGATTTCAGGTTGCGCAACTGGGTCCTGCCGATACCGGGCTTCGCAATTCGCGACCGATTTGAATCCCTGCTTGCATCGCGCAATCTGTATAGCCCGGCGAACGTCATCGAACTTAATTCCGCCTACGACGCGCGCCCGCTTATCGTCGCGTGCAACGCCATGACAATCGCTACGAACACGATGCTCAGCAACGCAGGTGTCACTCTGCCGAGTTTCAGCCGTGGCCCCACCGATGACGATATCCTCCTCGCGAGCGGGGTGGTCTGGCGCGCCCACTCGCCAAATCTGGGCATCATCGATCGGTTTCGCAAAATCGTGGAAGCATGGGCCAATCCGATACCTCCAGGGTGATCGATTGGCTGCTCATCGATCGGGCCCAAGGTCTCAGCAACACGAAGTCACATGTATTCCAATTTTCATCGTGCCTTGAGGCAAAGATAATATCGCGAGCACCGCTACTGTCGATAGTTTCTCTCTCAACAACATCGACAGGCGAACGATAGTCGCATCGTATTCTCTCTGACACGCGAAGATGAGCTGATCTGTACCCAGATACTCCTGGATGAGTGGGGTATTCCTGAGCAGTTCCGCTTTCATGACTGATGACCCAGTCGCAGAGGGAGCGAAAACGCGATCTATCGTTCGCCGCAGCAGAGAGGCGAAACGCCCATGGCCTTCCAGCCCGATCCAAATGCCCGTATCCTCACCGGCACGTGGAGCGCCGTAAATTCAGGGGGGGTTACCGTCTTCCAAAGCGGGGCCACCGTCGTTAATCCCCCTGTCCAGTTCAACGGCGCGACGCTGAACATCATGTCAGGAGCGACGGTCTCCAACGTATTCTTCAGCAACTCGGGCGGCTATCCCCGTGTGAATGTGTCCGCAGGCGGCGTTTTGACTTCCTCCTATATTCGAGAAGGATACTTCACGGTTTTCAGCGGTGGGAAATCAATATCGAACGATATTGAATCCAATACTGCTATCGTCATGAGCGGGGGCTCTTCCGTCGAGGATCGTCTCTTCAATATCAATCGGCCCGTCAATGGTTTTTGGGTGAGTTCGGGGGGGACAATCATAAGCCCGGTCGTGGGCAGCGGAGCATCGCTGGGGGCGTATCCCGGCTCAATCGTGGGCGGTCAACCCTCTGTTACCGGTGGCGTTGTGGTCTTCAACGGCGCAACTGTAGGAAACGGGGAGATTCCCGACTCACTTGTCTTCGCCCCAAACGCGACAGTCGTCACAGGGAACTGGTCGGCAGTTCTCTCAGACGGTAAGACCGTTTATCAGAGCGGGACTGTAACGCTGACGGGACCGATCCGTATTTCCGGCGGCAACCTTACGGTTACCTCGGGAGCGGTAGCCTCGGGTGTCTACCTTCAATATGTACCGTTACAATGGCCTCGTGTTGATATTCAGGCGGGAGGCACCCTCGTTTCATCCTATGTACAGAATGGGGGCGTCTTTGTATCGGCGGGAGGTTTGGTATCGGCGAGTACCTTGGACTCAGATTCCGGAATTGTATATTCTGGGGGATCCGCCATCAGCAACACCTATAATAACACCGCATTTGATAACTCCAATGTACGAGTATTATCCGGTGGCGTCATGTCCAGCCCGTTCATTACCACCGGCGGAATTGTACAGGTAAACCAAGGCACAGTCGTCAACCCGACGGTAAACGGCAATGGATATCTGGGCATCACGAGCGGCCAAATGATCACGTGTTTCCTTCGCGGGACACTTATCACCACATCGCTCGGCGATATCCCGGTAGAGGAAATCAAGGAGGGAGATCTGGTCACGACCTATGACAGCATGGGTCGCGTGACAGGTGTTCAACGTGTGATTTGGATACATTCCAGCCACGTCGAAGTACCTCTCTTCGACGACAGGTCGGCCAGTTATCCCGTGCGTATCATGCGTAGTGCTTTCTCTGAGGGCTGCCCGGCACGGGACATGTGGGTGACCGACGAGCATTGCTTTGTGTTCAAAGGTCGCCTCGTACCCGTGCGTATGCTCGTCAATCAAACCACTATTGCATATGACAAACGGCTATCTCGCTATGACTATTTCCATATCAAGCTGGAAAAGCATTCGATTATCCAGGCCGAGCACGTATTGACCGAAAGCTTCCTCGATAGCAACAACCTCGAAAATGGAGGGGAAATCTGCAAATCATTCGTGCCGCCTGTCCCGGCCCTACCGCTCGGCGTCGAGCGTTGCTTTGTGGAGCCGATCTACCGTGAACTTGAGGGTCGCGGGCTGGGTCTCACGGGCCACTCACCTGCGAGCCTAAATCCCTCGATCGAAGACGCTGGCCTTTATCTGGAAACCGATGATGGCAGACGGATTAAACCGCTGAGACGCAAGGGGAACTGGCATGTCTTTATGGTCCCGGCGGATCTGCGCAATCTGCACCTCGTCTCCCGGGTTTTCAAACCCTCGGAAGCAATTGGCCCCTTCCTTGACGATCAGCGTCTTCTCGGCGTTCTAGTTCAGGATATCGTCATTTACGATAGTCTTCAGACGACCGAGATAGACATCCATATCACCCAGTCCGATTTACCTGGATGGGATGTGCCGGAGAAAGGCAAGCATCGCTGGACCCAGGGGCGCGCAAACCTTCCGATAAACCATATCCCCACCGAGACAGAGTTCATGCTTTGCATCGAAGTGATTTCCGGAGGACCCTATCCTCTGGGATTTGGAACGAGCTTCCACTCTTTTCTACAGCGGGGCGCGCCCATGATGCCGCCCGGGCAAATCGCAGATCAACAGTTAAGGGCGGCAGGTTAAAGGCCGAAGGAATAGACGGGAAGGA
>NZ_AYXS01000012.1:63171-65249 GCF_000505765.1 Asaia sp. SF2.1
ACCCATCTATCGGTCAGGGGCGCCGGGCAATCATTCAGTTACCGCGCCCCTGACACCGATGATCCTGGATTTCCTCACCGGACGCACGGTCGTCACCACCCACAACATCGTCGAGCAGGACATAGCCAGTTCCCAGGGGTGTCACGATGAGAGTGTGATTTCCCATTTCCTCCTCGGGATGGGCAAGGTTGGCTGCCAGGATGCGGAAAGGCGAACCATTCATCGTGGCGAGATAGAGCGCACGATAATGGTGATTGTTGAAACTCTCTGAAAGATATGACCATGAGGGGCCAATGGATGCCGTGTTGCGATCCAGCAAAGCGCGCATTCTGACATCGATACAGTCGAGATGAATATGGAGCTGGTTCTGCGAGCGCCCGTGAGCGGAATTGATCGCAAGAGAGAGCTCGCTCTCCGGGATCGAGCGATGGTAATCTTGCCCGACACGCTCGCGATATGCCCAAGCTTCGGCGAAATAATTTGGCTGTTCAGGTCGCAGGAGTACGGGACTCTCCATGCCTGTTACTTTCTCCGTAGGAATCAGCAGATACTGCCCTCGACCTTCTATGGAGTGGAGCAGCGCAAAGCCATGAGTCTCATCGTAGACCGTGCAAGGTTTGAGCCCGCGAGCGCAACGACCATGCACAAGTTTCCAGAGTACGTCTGGATCACGGTCTTTATGAATGACCAGCCCTGGAGGTGAGGCAAGAGCAGGGCTGATTCCAGTCAGCGCCGCAACGGTCAGGAGAAGGAACGATTTCAGCACGAGCGGGTGGCTGCTGAGAGAGCCATGCTCTGACCCAGTCGCTCAAGGCGACGCTTGACCCCGCCACCCGCAGCAAAGCTGCTCTGCTCGTCATGGCTCAGCCAGAGAATCCCGTCCTCGATCGAGAGCGAGGTATTCTTGAGGAGCGCCGACGTGCCACCGCAGATCGTATAGGCAAGGCGAAGCGCAAAGCCGAGCTGCACGGCGCGGTCGCAATCATCGGGTGAGAGCAGACGCCGCGAGACTTCCATAAGGGGATCGGCCGGGTCGGCCTCGTAACGGACCGCCAGTGTCAGGGCGACGAAGGCGCGTGACTGGTGGTCAAAGCCAACCCCATGCATACGCATGATGCGCAGATAGGTCTGGGCTGCGCGATATTCGGGGTGATCGAACGAACCGATGTCGGACATACGGCAGGCCATGTCGCGCAATGCCGTTTCGGACGGCGTTTCATGCTGGAACAAGGGCTCCGTCCAGCGCACGAGATCATCGGGCAGCTCCATGCTGCGGCTCAGACGGTGCGCGGTCTCATCAGCCAGTGCCCGACAGGGGTCGAGTGCAGCAACCTCCTGCCCGACCTTGCGCATATACCAGCCCTCCCGCAGGCCATCGACGCTGAAAATGATCTGTGATGGCTGCACGATACGCATCAGGCGCCGCAGGACGGTTGCGGAAAACGGGACATCGTCCAGACGCTTGCGCGGGAAGCCGGGTACTTTCTCCAGCATCTTGCGCGGGGTATCGATCAGCCACGTCACCATCTCGCGCGCCTCATCGGCACCCAGCGTGTAGAGATGAACGATATTGAGCGGGTAATGCGTGCGGGCAATCTGCAACCGGGCCAGGGCGCGGAAGGCGCCCCCAACCAGATAGAGCGGCTTACCCTTCAGGGCAGGCAGCCACGCCACATCATCTAGATCGGCTTCCACAACCTCACGTGCACGTTTGAGGTCACCGCCGGAACGGTCAGACAGGCGTATCACCCCAAGTGGCTTGGTGCAGGCCTCATTATGCCGCCCCCCTGCCACACGGATTAGCTCGAGCGAGCCACCGCCAATGTCAGCAACAACGCCATCTGCATCAGGCAGACCACAGAGCACGCCGGTAGCAGCGTAATCAGCTTCCTCCTCACCCGAAAGGATACGGATCGGCACGTCGGGCATGCACTCGTGCAGCGTCTCGACAAATTCGCGCCCGTTGCTGGCATCGCGAACGGCAGCCGTCGCCAGCACCTCAAAAGGATGGGCGTCCATTGCGCGCGCAATGGCATTGAAGCGGGTCATGACATCGCGTGCGAGTATCAGCCCCTCCT
>NZ_AYXS01000012.1:65268-71675 GCF_000505765.1 Asaia sp. SF2.1
CATTCAGGCGGCCCGTCTGCTCAAGCCCGCGCCCCAGACGCAGCGTGGCTTTTTCATTGAAGATCGGGATCGGATTACGGGTGACGCCCTCGAACACGACCAGCCGGACCGAATTCGATCCCAGATCGACGATGGCGGCGCGATGATGGCCCTTTGGCGCGTCAGTACCCGTCACTCTACCCTCTTCCTCAATCTTCGCGGATACGCTCGGGCCGTTCACGACGACCCGCATCCTTATCCTGCGGTTTCTCCCTCGCTGCCGAGCCGCGCCCGGAGAGCGAAGGGTTATGCATGAAATATTCATGCGCCGAGAAGGGATTAGCCCCCGGAGATACACGATGCCAATCCCCACGCGAGGAAAGCACCCAGCTTTGAAGCGTGTCACGTAAATCCATGGTCATGATCTGACCCAGGATCTGGGCATGGACGGTCGAATTGAAGATCGGCACCATCGCCTCGACGCGACGATCCATGTTTCGTCCCATCCAGTCAGCCGAGGAGATAAAGACCTTGGCCTTGTGCGAAGGCATCCGATGGCCATTGCCAAACGCGAAGATGCGCGCATGTTCCAGAAACCGACCGACGATCGAACGGATCTCGATATTTTCCGAAAGGCCCGGCACACCGGGGCGTAGGCAGCAGATACCCCGAATGATTCCGACCACCCTCACCCCGGCGCGTGACGCCCGGTAGAGCGCATCGATCAGGGCCGGGTCGACCAGGGAATTCATCTTCAGCCAGATCTTGGCAGGGCGACCGGCCTTGGCATGAGCGATCTCCCCCTCGATCAGGTCCATGAGCGTGTCACGCAGCGTGATGGGGGCAAAAGCGAGTGCCTCCATATCCACCGGGGTCGCATAACCCGTCATGTAGTTGAACAGCTTGGCCGAATCGCTCGCGAGCTGGGGATCGCAGGTGAAGAAGGATAGATCCGTATAGATACGCGCCGTAATCGGATGATAATTGCCCGTACCGAAATGCGCGTAGGACCGCAGCCCCCCAGCTTCCCGTCTGACAACGAGACTGAGCTTGGCGTGCGTCTTGAGATGGGTGAAGCCGAACACCACCTGGACACCTGCCGATTCGAGCGACCGCGCGAGGCGGATATTGGCTTCCTCGTCAAAGCGCGCGCGCAGCTCAACCATCGCCGTGACCGACTTGCCCAACTCGGCGGCCTCGATCAGCGCCCGCACAATGGGGCTGTCCCGCGAGGTGCGATAGAGCGTCTGCTTGATCGCCACCACGTTGGGGTCAAGCGCTGCCTGTTTGAGAAACTGCACCACCACATCGAAGCTCTCGAAGGGATGATGCACCACGATATCCTTGGCGCGAATCGCTGCGAAGCAATCGCCGTCATAATCGCGGATTCGCTCAGGGAAGCGCGGCGTATAGGGTTTGAACAGCAGGTCAGGGCGATCGGATACGATCATCTGCTTGAGATCGACCACACCGATGATATCGGGCTGAACCACCACATCGTCACGTGCCACGTCGAGTTCTTCAGCGAACTCACGCCCCATGCTCTCCGGTATGGAGGCGTCAAGGGCAAGATGGATGCCCACACCACGGCGGCGCTGCTTGAGCGCTGTCTCGTAGGACAACACCAGATCCTCGGCTTCGTCCTCGAACTCGACATCCGAATCGCGGATGATACGCAGCACCCCGCCCTCGGCAATTTCCATCCCGGGAAAGAGGCGTGTGATATGCAGCCGGATGACATCCTCCAGCGCCACAAAGCGCACATCGGGGCGGATATCCGGCTCCTCCTTGTGCGGCGCCGGCAGCCGTATGAAACGGTCGATCTGCTGGGGCAGCAGAATCAGCGCATCCATCGAAAACCCCGGGATCGTCGGGTCATTGAGGCGTAGTGCCAACGCCATTCCAAGATTCGGAATGAACGGCATGGGGTGCGAGGGGTCGATGGCAAGCGGCGTCAGAACAGGATAGATCTCGTTCTCGAACTTGGCGGCAATGCTCTCGCGCTCGGCGTCTGTCAGTTCCTCACGTGTGCACAAGCGAAGCCCCGCCTGGGCGAGTTCACCGCGCAACAGGCGCCAGATGCGCTGCTGTGCCGCAAAGAGCTTCGCCGCGCTGCGGCGCACGCTCGTCAGTTGCCGCGCTGGCGTCAAACCATCAGCCGAGGGGGCGACCAGCCCCTCGCGCACCTGACCAACAAGCCCTGCCACACGCACCGAGTAGAATTCATCCAGATTACTGGCACTGATCGACAGAAAGCGCAGACGCTCCAGCAACGGGTGGCGGCTGTTTTCCGCCTCCTCAATCACGCGCTGGTTGAAATCGAGCCAGGATAATTCACGGTTGATGAACCGCGTCGGTGAGGTCACGATTCCGGGGTCAGGAATCCGGGCTACGGCACGCGTGGCACGCGTCGCCCTTGGAGCTTTCGCCCGTGTGGCGCGTGGTGCCTTGGAGGGGGCGGGCTTTGAGTCCTTTTCCGAAGACGACGTCACGCGCTACGTTTCCTGTTTCTGTCCAATGAGAAGTAACAACATCGGCTCGTGAGCAGCGCGCGTCAAACCCCTTAACCCAATCATCATAAAACGTTCCGGCCCGGTGATGGCCTGAGCGGTCAGGTTCAGCGTTCGCCGGGGGCTGGCTCATCCAACAGTCCCGACAGGGCCTGTCGTGCAAGGACCCGCGTGAGTGGCCTGTTATGAGCAAGCCCAGCCTGATCGAGCCGGTCTACCGCGCTCACAATCGCATCGCAGGTGCGCGGCAGATGGTGCATGAGCCAATCGAGAATCGGCTTGGAGACAATCATCTGACGCTCTGCAATCAGGCGCAGAAGCAGGGCAAAACGCAGGGAATCCTCAGGCGACAGAAGCGGCACCACCGTGATGGCCCGCAAGCGGCTCGCCAGATCAGGCAGAACGATGGGCAGCCGGACAGGCGCATAACGCGAAGCGATTAGCAGGGTCGTGCGATGTTCACGCGCCAGATTAAGCAGATGCAGCAGGGCACGCTCGGATGTAACACGCTCCAGATGATCGAGCGCCAGTGTGTTGTGGGCTGCCCCCGCAATCTCGACCACCTGCGCCATATCCAGCGTCGCCGCATCGACAACACGTGCCTGACGCCTCGCCGCCCAGATGTGCAGAAGATGCGTTTTGCCACAGCTGTCGTCACCGCAAAGCAGCAGCCTGCGATCGGGCCAGCCAGTCTGGTTCAGCCAGTGGCGCGCCTGTGCGTTGGAGGCCGACGGAATGAAGTGACGGGCTGCAACGCTTGCAGGCGGCCGCAGCGCCAGCGCGAGTTGCGCGGCGGCGTTGCCCGGCGCCAATCCGTCAATTCCCGCTTCTTTGTCCATTCAATAGCCGTTCCGGTCCTTTCCGAGCCGGGTCGGCTCCATTAGAAGGACAGATACTAACGCAACCGGCCAGGTTTTTCGAGCGAGGCGACAGCATGACCGATCCGATTTCCCCTTCAGCAAGCTATCGCGATTCCGGCGTCGATATCGAGGCCGGTGATGCGCTGGTCGAGGCGATCAAGCCCGCAGCAAAATCGACCGACCGGCCGGGCACAATGGGTGGTCTGGGCGGCTTCGGCGCGCTGTTCGACCTCAAGGCCGCCGGCTTCACCGACCCGATCCTCGTCAGCTGCACCGATGGTGTGGGCACAAAGCTCATGGTCGCCATCGAG
The DNA here is from genome assembly GCF_000505765.1 of Asaia sp. SF2.1. Taxonomy (NCBI): domain Bacteria; kingdom Pseudomonadati; phylum Pseudomonadota; class Alphaproteobacteria; order Acetobacterales; family Acetobacteraceae; genus Asaia; species Asaia sp. SF2.1. The sequence goes on from NZ_AYXS01000012.1 coordinate 68,929, forward strand.
AGCGGCCAGCATGATACGGTCGGCGTCGATCTGGTCGCCATGTGTGTGAATGATCTTGTGGTGCAGGGCGCTCAGCCGCTTTTCTTCCTTGATTATCTGGCAACCGGCAAACTGGCTGTCGAAGATGCTGCCCGTGTCGTGAAGGGCATTGCACAGGCCTGCCGCGATACGGATTGCGCACTGGTCGGCGGTGAAACAGCCGAGATGCCCGGCATGTATGACTCCGGACATTACGATCTTGCCGGATTCAGCGTTGGCGCAGCCGAGCGTTCCGCTCTGCTCCCCGCCGGCATCACCGAAGGCGACACATTGATCGCCCTCCCCTCCACCGGCGTTCATTCCAACGGCTATTCGCTGGTACGCAGCATCAAGGCCATGAGTGGTCTGCAATGGAACAGCGAAGCCCCCTTCGAGCCGGGCAGCACGCTCGCCGAAGCGCTGCTGCGCCCCACCGCGCTTTATGTGCGAACGGTCATGGCCCTGCATCATGCAGGGTTGCTGCATGGCTGTGCGCACATCACCGGCGGTGGCCTGCCCGGGAACCTGCCGCGCGTCCTGCCAGAGGGTCTGGGCGTACAGATCGAAGCCGATACCTGGCCCGTGCCCCCTGTCTTCCGCTGGCTGGCCACCACGGGCAATGTCCCGCATGACGAAATGCTCAAGGTCTTCAATTGCGGCATCGGCATGGTTCTGATCACGCCCGAGCCCGAGAAGGTTCTGGCCATGCTCGAAGCCCGAGGCGAAAAGGGCTATCGCATTGGTGACGTTACTGCCAATGGCCCACGCTATGCGCTGGATGGCCAGGTTGATTTCGCCCTATGAGCGAAACAATGGCTGTCCATAAAACCCCCATTGCGGTTTTCATCTCGGGGCGCGGCAGCAACATGAATGCCCTGATCGAGGCCTGTGCGCGACCGGATTATCCGGCGCGCATTGCCCTTGTGCTGAGCAATAACCTGGATGCAGCGGGGCTCGATACGGCACGAAACGCAGGCCTCGAAGCTGTTGCGATCGATCACCGTCTTTTCCCGAAAGACCGCGAAGGACACGAGAAGGCCATTGAGGCCTGTCTCGAAAAGGCAGGAATCGAAGTGATCTGCCTTGCGGGCTACATGCGCGTCCTGACCCCTTATCTCGTTGGGCGATGGGCCGGCCGCATGCTCAACATCCATCCAAGCCTGCTGCCGGCCTATCCCGGTCTGGATACGCATGAGCGCGCCCTGGCGGCGGGTGATACCCGTCATGGCTGCACGGTCCATCTGGTTACCGATGGTGTGGATGAAGGCCCGGTTCTGGGCCAGGCCGAGGTGCCGGTCCTGCCGGGCGATACACCCTCCGCGCTCGCAGCACGCGTTCTGGAGCAGGAGCATCGCCTCTACCCCGAAGCGCTCGCAGCGTTTCTGAAAGCCCGATAAGGCGCCCTCTCTCGACTAAAAAAGCCCGGTCAAGCCGGGCTTTTTTATTGCGTATTACAGGTTCGAGGAGCAGGGCGCTCCCTTACCAGAAACGTGCGGCCAGAACGCCCGTGAGCGTTACAAGGTCAAAGCACAGGAAAGCGGTCATACCCAGCATGGCCCAACGCTGTGTGCTTTCCGACGGGGAAAGCTGGCTTGCTCTTGGCATGAGGGGAAACAATAGAGCCAGAAAGGGCGCAATCGGCAGGAAGTAGCGCCCCTGAACGCCATCGATGATGGGCGCACCTACCGGGGTCCAAATCACATAAAGCGAGAAGTAGACAGCGCCGACTGCAAGCAGCATCGCAAGCACCGTCACAAGAACCGTTCTACCGTTTTGTGCCAAAGCCCGGTTTCTGATCGCTGGATAGGCGCAAAAGCAGAGCGTAGCGAGAATCGTCACATAGACAAGGCGATAGAACCAGGCCGGAAACAGTGTATCCAGCCAACCAAGCACCCCGATGAACTCGTGAATGTTGTGACCGAGATTCACCTTGAGCGTCGTGTAGGCGAGCATCGGCAGCGAGAGAGGATGGGTGAGTACCCAGTGCACCTGACCACTATCCGACGTGCCTGACCCATCAAGGAACTGCACTTTGGTCGGGGTCATGCCGAAATGCTGCCAGATCAAAAACGCCGCAATGCTGGCCACGAAAGGGGTCACCGCCAGATATTTGCGGCGCCCCGCACCCAGCCATTCCCGCGCGGGGAACAGGCCAAGCGGTATAAGGCTGCACAGCAGCAGAGGGGGCTTGCTGACCGTCAGAACGGCGAAAAGACAGGCGATACCAATCCAGAAGCGCGTTGATCCCGGATCAAACGTATTGATCCGGGTAAGCAGCGAAGCCGTAAGAAGGGCGAGCGCGAAGATCAGGCCATCCTGCGAGCATGACGCGTTGAGCGCCATCACCATGGGCAGGCTTGCAAGCAACATCAGATAAAGCACCCCGCGACGGGCCAGCGCGATGGCGAGCGTGCACAGAGCAATGCTGATCACCGTATTGATCACATGCACCATGATGCTGGTCTGGATGATTGTCGCCCGCGTATGGCGACCGATAAAGGTGACGACTGCGCCCGGCAAATAGGTGATGGGAGCGTAAATGACCGTATTGCCGAAAGAAGCCCAGCTCTGGCGATGATCCCATGGACGGGCGGCAAGCGCTGAGAGCTCGTTCATGTCCACCTTGGTTTCGGCATGGAAACGCAGGCTGTTCAGCAATTCTGCCTCAGAGGGGAAATTGGCAGGCAGATAGCCTCCGGCCTGAGCCGCGTCGAGCTTGATGCCAACAA
>NZ_AYXS01000012.1:71766-75344 GCF_000505765.1 Asaia sp. SF2.1
TGGAATAAGCAGGATGCAGGCAAGCCCCATCATGGAGGCGAAGAACATGAATACGCGCACAGGCGAAAGCGCCAAGGCCGCTCGCAGAGTGGAAAGCAAGACTTCATCCCCCGGGGAAAACGCAATGATGGCCCGGAAGCGACCGGGCTGGTAAGAGCCGCCAGCGCGCCCTGTCAGAAGTCCACGCAGGGTGGCGCCTGAAGCGCCAGATAGGCCAGACGCTTGTTCTCCTGCCGGCCCAGCGCGACACTGTTAAGAATGAACCCGCAAACCAGCGATAGCGCTGCAAGCAGCTCGAACCCGGTGGCCAGTACGGCAGATGGCAGATGCGGCACCGTGTGAGTCTCGATGAAGTCGAGTACCGAGCGAAGCCCGATCAAGCCGCCAACCACAGCGAGGAACAGGCCGATCGCGCCGAAGAACAGAAACGGGCGTTCCTGCTTGAGCAGATTGACGATTGTGCCAAGAATACGGAAGCCGTCGCGATAGGTATTCAGTTTGGAAAACGACCCCTCCGGCCGCTCGATATAGCGTGTCGAGACTTCGCCCATCGACATGTTGAGTTGCAGGGTATGCACCGTGAATTCCGTCTCGGTCTCAAAGCCCGACGAAAGCGCCGGGAAGGATTTGACGAAGCGGCGGCTGAAGACACGATAGCCCGAAAGCATGTCCGACTGACCCCGACCAAACAGGCTCACGACCAGACCGGTTAGCACCTTGTTGCCCAGTACGTGGCCAGGACGGTAGGCGGCAACCGCCTCATGAACGCGCACGCCCATCACGGTATCATGTCCGTTTTCGAGCGCCATACGCACCATCTGCGGGGCTGCAGCCGCCTCATAAGTGCCATCGCCGTCAATCAGCACATAAAAATCAGCTTCGATATCAGCAAACATGCGTCGGATGACATGACCCTTGCCCTGCAAGCGCTCACGACGGACAATCGCACCAGCCTCCTTTGCCAGCGCAACGGTGCGGTCGCTCGAATTATTGTCATAGACATAGATACACGCATCCGGCAGGGCAGCACGCATATCGCGCACGACACCCGCAATGGTGACCTCCTCGTTGTAACAGGGGATAAGGACGGCAACCCGGTAGGCGCCAAGGGGCAGCGCGGATGCTGTGACGATACCTGCCTGATGGGGGTCTGCCTGCATTACTCTCTCTGCGGAACGATCCTGATAACGCGCTCCTAGCATCTCGGCCGCGTCGAGGCCAGATCATGTCAGTGGCCCCAGGGGCTTCCGTAGACGGCCTGCCCCAGCTTAACCAGTCGTCATATGATCACGCAGCACGCCCTGAAGGCGTGGCAGTAGAAAAGCCGGGTCGCATTCCCATAGCGCCGGGCTGATCAGTTCCACCGACCATGGCCCGACATAGCCGCTGCGCCTGACGGCGTCGCACCATCCCGGAAGGTCGATTTCCCCCTCCCCCGGCATGCAGTCACGCAGCACGGTCTCGTCCCAAGCCTCGCCGGGACGTGGAAGGCGCCCATCGCAGAAATGCACACCGAAGATCCTTGCAGGGTCGAGGGAATCGAGATCGGCAGGTACCGCTCCTGACCCGTGGAAATGCCAGAAATCGACAACCACCCCCACATTGGGAGCTCCTACACGCGCGATAACCTCTTTGGCCTGGGTCAAGGTCCGGAAGCGGGTGAAGGCCGGCAACTCGATCATGTATCGCACCCCCCAATCGGCCCCAATCGCGGCAATTGAGGCGATATTCTGTACCATGACATCCATGATTTCCGGCTCAGACAGATAATCGGCACCCTGGCGCGGCAGAACCATGACCGTTCCTGCCCCCAGATCATGCGCCTCGCGCGTGATCTTGACCGCTTCCTCCATCAGGGCTGCGCGTCCGGTCGCATCGTGACGCTCGATGTGATCGAGCGCGCTCACATGGCTTACGCCCATCCCGGCATCGCGCACCATGCCTCGCACGGTATCGATGGCACCGCCGCAGGAAAGATAACGGGCAAGCTTCGGATAGAAGATTTCCATATCGTCGAACCCCGCCTCATGCGCGAGACGGATATCAGTCAACAAATTCGAGTGGAAACTCGTAATACCGTGCAACGCGGTGCGCATGACGACCATCTCCTCCTGACAAATCAGTCATCCCCCCGGACAGAAATCTGCTCCAGCGGTTCTGGGCCGATCCTGTCCCGGGCGGTGCCAGGGTCACAGTCCGTCCTTGATGTGAAACCATCGGAATTCGCATTCGCTTCCGCAGGCGCGTGGCTAGGCTCCAGACGTTAACTTAATGTCATCTTGGGGTCGCCCTATGATCATTCCTTCGATTCCCTCCCCTGCCTTGGATCGTCGCTCCTGCGAGACCCATCGCGCGTCTGCAATCGAGACCGCTTTCTCGGCAAACGGAGGACGCGCATGAGACGGATCCAGTCACTCGTCGGCGTCACGTCCGAGCGCCATGATGTTTCCTATGTGCTTCGCATCTGCGCGGTAGCAGCGCTGGGCGGTATTCTCTTTGGTTACGATACCTCCGTCATATCCGGGGCCATCGGGCCGATACGGGCCCATTTCCATCTGAGCGACGCAGCAACCGGCTGGGCTGTCTCCAGCGTGATACTAGGCTGTATCATCGGGGCCTTTGGCTCGGGGTGGCTTGCTCACACGCTCGGGCGCCGGATGGCGCTGTTTATCTGCGCCATCCTGTTTTCTGTGCAGTCGATTGGTGCAGCCCTTGCGCCTGATTTCACCCAGTTCGTCATCTACCGGATTTTGGGTGGGCTGGCTGTTGGCATCGCCTCTGCGGTGTCGCCCATGTACATGTCTGAGGTATCGCCAAAGGACATGCGCGGTCGGGCCTTGTCGATGGAGCAGTTTGCCATCGTTCTGGGCGCGCTGATCGTTTATGTCGTCAATTACCTGATCGCTGCCCGTGCGAGCACGGCCTGGCTTGAGGAAATGGGCTGGCGCTGGATGCTTGGCTCGGAGATTGTTCCGTGCCTCGTCTTTTGCGCGACGATTTTCCTCATTCCGGAATCTCCACGCTGGCACATGATCCGTGGGCGCGAGTCCCATGCCCTCAAGACGCTGAGCCGGATCTCAAACGAGGCCCATGCACGCTCGCTCATCGCTGAGATACGGGAATCCATGACGCAACATACCCGCCAGGGACCTGCGCTCATGACGGTGCTGCGCGACCGCCGCGCAAGATGGATCGTCTTTGCGGGTGCCATGGTTGCAGGCCTGCAGCAATTCACCGGGATCAATATTGTTGTCTATTACGCGCCGATGCTCCTGAGCACGACAAGCGGCAGCCTACAGAATGCCCTGTTCCAGACCATCTGGATCGGGGTGGCCAACCTCGTTGGGGGCATGATTGGTGCCTGGATTGTCGATCGCAAGGGGAGACGTCCGCTGATCCTATGGGGGTCGCTCGGCATGACCATTGGCCTTCTGGTATCGTCCATCGCGCTCTACAGACAGGATTCCGGACTTCTCGCCCTGTTCGGCCTTCTCTTTTACATGCTCATGTTTGGCCTATCCTGGGGTCCTGTCGCATGGATTCTCGTTTCGGAAATTTTCCCGAACCGCATTCGCTCG
>NZ_AYXS01000012.1:75409-75555 GCF_000505765.1 Asaia sp. SF2.1
ATTGGCATGAGTCTCGCCGTCGCTTCAAACTGGGTGATGAATTTCGTGGTGGCGCAAGGCTTCCCAATGCTGGCAGGCAACCACGCCCTGAATGAGGCTTTTCACGGTGCCTTTTCCATGTGGCTTTTTGCGGCGCTCTGTCTCGG
>NZ_AYXS01000012.1:75607-84162 GCF_000505765.1 Asaia sp. SF2.1
ATCGATGGTCTTCGTGTTGCGTTATATCCCCGAAACAAAAGGCGTCTCGCTTGAAAAGATTGAAGAGACCATGATGGCTGGACCCGCCTACAGTGCGAGCCGCCCGGGGAACAAGCCGCTCTCCACCAGACGCCCTGTCGATCACACGTGAACCGGGCGCGGTGAGCGTGATAGAAAAAACAAGCTGACATAGGCGGTGCCACTTCAGATGCCGTCATTACGCCTCCTCACAGTCCCGCGTGCCGGCAGAATTCATTGACGGCACGAGGTGTCGGGAGGAAGCATTTTGGCAAGCGTGACCGGGCGTAAATCGTTCGGTAGCGCCGTCTGTTCAATCTCGTCGGCCCGACGATATGGCTCAACATCGCGATACTGACGGGCTCGCAGGTGTCGCGCGCAAACCCTCCTATACGCTGGCCGGAACGTGCACAGCGGCACAGGTAACGATACAGGCTGAGGCAGGTTGACGCGTCCAGCAGGATCAAGCCGGTCGCTCGTGCCAGACGATCTTCCATGCAGGAGGAGTAATTCCCCTCAATCACCCAGCAGTTATCCAAAATTGCCCGTGTGTGATCAGTGTGGAAAGCGTCAAGCGGCCTTAATGTGCTGAAACTGCCATAGTGATAACGCAGAAGGTCTAGATGAACCACGGGGAGATCAAACGCTGTGCCCAAACGCAGCGCAAGCGTGGATTTCCCGCTATTGGAAGGGCCGAGGATACAAATACGCGTACCCAGTCTGCTTATTGGATCCATCGGCTTCACACCCCCGGGGCTGAATAGGCCCTCCCGTAACGCCAGAGAAGACCAGGGACTCTGCCCCGCACCCGTGCCAAAAGACAACTCAGACGACCTGGAGAGGGGGACGATCCGTGCAGAAGCAAAAACAGAACCATATGGGACCAAAGGAATGGTCGCTTCTGTTGATCCTCGCCCTCCTCTGGGGCGGCTCATTCTTCTTCTTCAAGATCCTCGTTTCTGCCGTACCGCCCTTCAGTGTCGTTCTGGGGCGGGTCGGGTTGGCGGCCTTGGCGCTCAATCTTCTTTTGGTCGTCCGCCGCACGACCCTGCCGCTGGATCGTACCCTCTGGTTACGGCTTTTCGTGCTCGGACTGCTTAATAACGTCATACCCTTTTCGGCCATCGCATTCGGCGAAACGCGCATCTCCAGCGGTCTGGCGGCAATTCTGAATGCCACAACGCCGGTTTTTACCATTATCGTCGCGCATTTTCTGACCCATGACGAAAAGATGCGTTGGGGAAAAGTTGCCGGCATCGTTCTGGGCTTCTGCGGAGTTGGCACGCTGATCGCGCCTGCATTGGCAGGAGGTAGATTTCAGAGCTCGCTTGCCGGAGAACTGGCCTGCCTTGGCGCCGCGCTGAGCTACGGGTTTGGGGGCGTATATGGACGAAAATTCCGCGGTCTACCGCCTTTACAGCTCGCTACCGGGCAGCTCACCGCCAGCACGATCCTGATCCTGCCCCTTTCCATGCTGGTCGATCACCCGTGGACGCTTCCTCCACTCACAGCAACCGTATGGGGGGCCTTTGCGGGCATCGCATTGCTCAGTACGGCTGGCGCGTTTATCCTCTATTTCAAACTCCTTGCCACCTCCGGCGCCACAAATCTCTCGCTCGTCACGTTCCTGCTCCCCATCATGGCGCTGATGCTCGGGATACTCTTTCTGGGCGAGCACCCCGGCTGGTCTGCTCTGGCCGGGCTCTGCCTGATTGGCGCAGGCCTGGCCGCTATCGATGGACGCCTGTTCCGCCTCGTCACAGATCGGGCAACGACATCTCGATGACCCTGGCGCGCCGTCTCAGATCTCGCGCTGATCATCCTGCTCCTGCACATTTTCGACCGGATCACTCTCGGCTGACCGCTCTGATACGGTGAGCCGCAGGGAGATCATCGCCACATGATCCGGTGATTGCCGGGCGAGAAAAAGCGTATGACCAGGGTCGATCCAATGCATGACCTCCGCCGGCTCAGACGTCGACGCAGAATTCCCCACATTGACCATGCCGATTTCCGTTACCGCATCGCTTTCGGACAGGATGACACGCACTGGAATCGTCTCCGGCAGCACAACACCGTCCTCGGACGTCACGGAGTCTCTTTCCTCACGCTTAAGGCAAATCACCTGAACGTTTGGGGGAAGGATGTAGCAACACTCATCCGCCGCCAGCCCGAGCTTGTCCAGCTTTCGGCCATCCTGCGTGTAAATACAAATATCAGGATCAACGATCTCTAGAGGCCTTGCTTCCGAAGGCATAGATTTGGCCGGAAATTGAATGATGTTGTCGGAATATATTGATATTTTGTCGGTAGATTCATCATCTTTATTTATGCTTATCACTGCCATCGAATTCTCTACTTTGCGTAATTTCTATGTGATTACGTAACCTCAAGTTTCTTATCACTTTGCCATCTGCGTGATTTATCAAATCGGGCGTAGTTTGTCAGATTATTCAGGTTATTGTTCTACAAAGCGTTAAAAGCCGCCATCGGCGGCGTGAAGATCGTGGCCAGATAACATGAGTACATTTTTGCGGGGGAACGACGCAGCCATACCGCCTGACCACGCTTTCCAACCCAGCAGAAAGTCAAAAAAAAGGCGGCTGAAAAGCCGCCTTCTCTACCTGCCTTGGTGGAGACTGCCTTACGGCAGGATTTCCGTCTCGGCAAAGAAGAACGAGATCTCGTTCTTTGCATTTTCGAGGCTGTCCGAACCATGCACCGAGTTGGCTTCGATGCTCTCGGCATAGAGCTTGCGCACAGTGCCTTCGGCAGCCTGTGCCGGGTTGGTTGCGCCCATGACTTCGCGATGATGTGCCACAGCGTTGTCACCCTGCAGCACCTGCACGACAACCGGCTCGGAGAGCATGGAAGCAACGAGGCTGCCATAGAACGGACGCTCGGCGTGCACAGCGTAGAAGGCCTTGGCCTGGTCTTCGGTCAGCTTGATGCGCTTCTGGGCGACGATGCGCAGGCCAGCGCCTTCGAACACGGCATTGATCTTGCCGGTCAGGTTGCGGCGGGTTGCGTCGGGCTTGATGATCGAAAGGGTGCGTTCCAGGGCCATGAGGCATCTCCTGCATTAAAAAAGAAAAGCGATGAACGCCCTTCCCCTAGAGCAAAACAAGACTTCCTGATAGTCCGCTTGGCATCAAAACGCCTCCATATTGCCAGGGAAGAAACTGTGAGCCTGCTGACCATCACCGACCTGACCCTGCGCATTGCCGGTCGTGTCCTGCTTGACAATGCATCACTCAGTATCGACCCGGGGCGCAAGGTGGGGCTGGTCGGCCGGAATGGCGCCGGCAAATCTACGCTGCTTGCCGCCATTGCTGGTGATCTGCACCCCGATGGGGGCACGATACAACTCTCCAACAGGGCCAGCATGGGGCGCGTCAAGCAGGAGACGCCCGAGGGGGATGCCTCCCTTATCGACACGGTTCTGGCTGGCGATCTCGAGCGCGCGCGCCTGCTGCACGAGGCCGAAGCGGCCCATGATCCCTCTCGCCTTGCCGATATTCATGAGCGTCTGCTCGTCATCGATGCTCATACGGCCCCGGCCCGCGCAGCAAGCATTCTCTCAGGGCTGGGTTTTGATCATGCAGCCCAGCAGCGCCCGGTGTCGTCCTTCTCCGGTGGCTGGCGCATGCGCGTGGCGCTGGCCACAGCCCTGTTCCTGAACCCCGACCTGCTGTTGCTGGACGAGCCCACGAACCATCTCGATATCGAGGCGACAATCTGGCTCGAAAACTGGCTCAAGACCTTCTCGGGTGCGGCCATCGTCGTGAGCCATGATCGCTCCCTGCTCGATAGCGTGGTCGATTCCATTGCGCATCTGGACAAGGGCAAGCTGAGCCTCACCCCTGGCGGGTATAACGAGTTCATCCGCATACGCACCGAGCAGGCCCTGCAGCAGAACAGGGCAGCCGAACGCCTTGCTGTGCAGCGCGCGCATATGCAGTCTTTCGTCGATCGCTTCCGGGCCAAAGCCACCAAGGCCCGACAGGCTCAGGCCCGCCTCAAGGCACTGGCGCGTCTGCCCCAGATCGACTCTGTTGTGGAGGACAGTCCCACCCGCTTTGCCTTCCCGGAGCCCACGCCCCTTCCCCCGCCCATGCTGTCGCTGGAAAATGTCAGCGTTGGCTATGACGGGCGCGCTGTCTTGTCGAACCTGTCCTGCCGCCTCGATCTTGACGATCGCATCGCGCTTCTGGGCCAGAACGGCAAGGGCAAATCGACCTTCGCCAAATTGCTGGCAGGGCGTCTCGACCCCATCTCAGGCCGCGTCAACCATTCTCCAAGGCTTCGCATCGGCTATTTCGCCCAGCATCAGGGTGACGAGCTCGTGCTGGGCGATACACCCATCGACCATATGAGCCGCGCCATGCCTGACGCGACGCCTGTCGCCGTACGCGCACAGCTAGACCGGTTCGGCCTCGATGCCGGCAAGGCCGAGTCCCGGGTGGGCGACCTCTCAGGCGGCGAAAAAGCGCGCCTCCTGCTTGCCCTCGCCACGCGCAACGCCCCTCACCTCCTGCTGTTGGACGAACCGACCAACCATCTGGATCTCGATGCACGCGACGCACTGATTCGCGCCCTATGCGATTTCGAGGGCGCTGTCGTGTTGATCAGCCATGACTCCCATCTGGTGGAATCCGTGGCTGATCGCCTTTGGCTTGTCGATGAGGGAACGATCACGCCGTTCGATGACGATATGGACGGCTATCGCAGCTGGCTGGTCGAACGGGCACGCAAGGCCGCCAGCGACAGCCGAGTGGAGAGCGAACCCGATAGCGCCGGCAGGAAGGATCAGCGCCGAGACCGTGCGGAACAGCGAAAGGCTCTGGCGCCCCTGCGCAAGGAAGCCAAGGCGGCCGAGCATTTGCTGGAACAGCTTGGCAAGGAACGCCAGAAAATCGAGACGCGTCTGGCCGATCCGGCACTCTATGCAAAAAGCGATGCCGCTGAAATCACGAAGCTGAACACAAGACTTGCCGCATTGCGCCTTGAGGAGCAGGCCGCTGAGGAACGCTGGCTGAACGCAGAAGCCGAAATCGACGAAGCGAACCGAAGCTAGGGCTTTCCGTTACAACGAGATAGATTTTTAAAAACAAGAGAGACGATGTCTGAAACCCATCATGACGACGCCCACGGCGCGGGGCACGAACTGACACGGATCTTCCGGATCCTGCGTTTTACTCTCATCGTTACAGTTGCCGTGCTCGCTATCTGGCTCATAGGCGACGTGCTGATGGTGGTTTTTGCCGCCACGTTGTTTGCTGTGATCCTGCACGGTCTGGCGCGTATTCTGCGTGACAAGGCGCGGATGCCTTACCAGCTCGCCGTGGGTCTGGTGGCACTGACAATCCTGCTCGCCATCGCGGCTCTGTTCTTCTTCAGTGGTCCGCAGATTGGTGACCAGTTCGTCAAGCTGAAGCAGGCTTTGATCACGCAGTATGGGCAAATACGCGAGCAGATGGGCACCAGCACATGGGGCCAGTTTGCCCTCGATCATCTGCCCAAATCGCTCGGTGGGAACGAGGCTGGCAGCGGCCCGTCCCTTGGTGCCGGTCTAGCCAATTCGGTAACCGGTATTCTGAGCAGCGCGTTCGGACTGCTCGGCACGATTGCCGTGATCCTGATTGCCGGACTCTATTTCGCCCTGTCCCCCGCCATCTATGTGGATGGTCTGCTGCGCCTCGTGCCCGAGGGCCATCGCCCGGAGGCCCGTAAGCTTCTTCTGACGGCGGGCACGGCGCTGTGGTCTTGGACAATCGGACAGGCCTTTGACATGCTTGCCGTCGGTCTGGCCTCGGGTATCGGGCTGGGCTTTCTTGGCGTTCCCCTGGCGATGGCCCTTGGCGTTGTTGCCGGGCTCTGCAATTTCATCCCCTATATCGGTGCCATTCTCGGCGCGATACCGGCTGTGTTGATCGCCCTTTCCCAGGGCACACGCACCGGCCTCATGGTGGCGGGGCTTTATTGCGTCATCCAGTTCCTGGAGGGCAACGTGCTCGCCCCCCTGATCCAGCGTCACGCGGTACATATGCCGCCAGCGCTGGCAATTCTTTCCCAGACCGTGTTCGGCACCATTCTGGGCGTGCCCGGCCTCATTCTTGCCTCTCCCCTTACCGCAGCCCTGCTTGCTATTGGTGACAAGGGCACGGCACCACTTGCCGATGATATGCGTACGGGCGAGACCATGGGTGATGCGCCGCTTTCGAGCGAAAGCGGGAAACAACAGCACGCCTGACTCATAACTGACGGGGCGTATTATCACCCCGTCAGTCCAGCCTGCCAGCCGGAGTGATGCCACGAACTGGGCGCAGTTCTGCACTCAAATATCACTCGTCAAACTTAGTGTATTTACCTCTTGCTCCTCACACTGTGTCAGCATCGCATGGTGATGCCGGATGAAAGAGAGGGGCATCGTGATGCGTGATCGATCAATTGGCGAAATGGCTGCCCAAAGCGGGCTGTCAATACGCAGCTTGCGCCACCTTGAGGAAAAAGGGTTGATTGCCCCACGCCGCACCGAGGCAGGTCGTCGTGTCTACGGCGCGCGGGAAGTGAACCTGATCACCAAGATTCTCCTGCTTCGGCAGGCAGGGTACCGGCTATCGGAAATCTCCGCGGTCATGATTGCCCCTTCTCTGGACGCCCGGAGCCTGATCGAAACACAGATTCTGCATCTTGGCGCGAAGCAAAGAGAGATCGAGACCATGCTGCGCCGTCTGCGGCATATGTCCGATCTGCTCGAAACACGCGAAACACCTGATGCTGACCGGCTCTGTTCCCTTATCAAGGAGGCACAGACCATCATGACACAACAGGATCTCAGAACCGTCGCAAAGCAGTATTTCACTGAGGAAGAATGGAATCGCTGGCAGGCGCTCGGCGCCGGACTTTTTCCGGGAGAGACACGCACCACCTATGAGCAGAACTGGGCGGCGCTGATCACCCGTGTTGAAGACGCCATCAAACAGGGCGTTGCTCCGGGGTCGCCGCAAGCCCTGTCGCTGCTTAATGAATGGATGACGCTGCAACAGCCGATGGTTGATGCGTTGGGCAAAGACCACTGGAACAAGGCGGCAAAGATGTATGCCGATATGGAAAGCTGGGAGACAGAGACAGCCAAGGCACCGTTCAGTGCCGAGGTCTATCGCTTCATGACGGAGACCGGCCGGCTTTCACGCACGGGGGAGAAGCAGGTCTCGCAGGGCCAGCCCTGAAGGCGGGCATTGCTGGTCCGGGATGGATGCTTCCATTCCGGGCCATGGGTGTCGCAATCGCAACGCCTGACACTATGCCTGCGCACCGTCACAAGTGTCGGACCAGAGTGCCAAGCACGGGCCTGAACACCTCTGCAGGTGAACAGGCCACGAGGCTTTTCCTCAGGGAACGTCGGTTTTTTCGAAGCCCTGCCCCTCGATCAAACGACGCAACGGCGCCCATTCCTGATCATCAAAGCTCTGCACCTTGAAGCGTGCCTTGGGGTTCACGCGCGTAATGGCTGTATCATTCCAGTCAGCACCGCTGATACCCGTCCAGAGCGCGAGCTCGAACGGCTCACCATCCGGCAGATGGGCCTTGATTACCACATCACCGGTTGAAGGTGCTGGCGAGGTGAGCGGGGCCCAGCCATGCGTATGGCTGTGGAGCCATGCATTCAGCTGAGCCGTTTCCGCCTCATCGAGCTTGCGCGTCTGGTTCGTCTGCTCGATCGTTAGTGTCACATCCGACACGGTCTCGAACCGTACCGGACGCAGAGCCGGCCATGCGAAATACCAGATGAGCGCGACCGTCGAGAGAACAACCGCCAGAAATCCGAAAACGAGAAGGGTCTCTTTCCTCACGCGCTGCGCTCCTGCCCGGCATCGGCTGAACCGGCCTCACCACCTGCCTCGGACGCTGCGAAATAGGATGAGACAGCACCGATCACTCGGCTGACCTCTTCATCAGTCAGTTCAGGATGAAGCGGCAGGGCCAGAATACGAGAACCCAGCGTTTCCGAAACTGGCAGCGATACCGTTTCGTCATGATGCTCGGCATAAGCTGGCTGCTCATGCAGCGGGCGCGGATAGTACACGATGCTTGGCACCCCGTGGCGGCCAAGATGTGCCTGCAAGGCATCCCGCGTTGCGGCGTCCGGCAGCAGGATGGAGTAAATGGCCCAGGCGCTTGCACTGTCCTTCACCCGTGCCGGAGTCTGCACAATACCGGAAAGCGCCGCGTCATACGCCTGTGCAATGGCTTCGCGGCGGGCCAGTTCCTCTTCAAACCGGTCGAGCTTCGCCAGAAGTATAGCCGCCTGAAGCGTATCGAGACGTCCATTGAGGCCGATACGCAGAACTTCGTAGCGCGTGCGCCCCTCACCGTGGGTGCGCAGCGAACGGTACAGCGCCGCACGCTCGGCATCGTCAGTGAGGATGGCACCCCCATCGCCATAAGCACCCAGCGGCTTGGACGGGAAGAAGGACAGGGTTGTCGCCATTGCCTCGCGGCCCAGCTTGTGACCATTCAGAGAGGCGCCAAAA
>NZ_AYXS01000012.1:84219-96300 GCF_000505765.1 Asaia sp. SF2.1
GCCTGGGCGCAGTCAGCAACAAGCAATAGATCCTCCTGCGCGGCAATATCGCGCAGGTTCGCCCATGGCGCAGGCTGCCCGAACAGATCAACGCCGATGATTACGCGAGGCTCCAGCTCTTCCTGCGCGCGTATCGACGCTATGCGCGCGCGCAGATTATCGCAGTCGATCTGGAAACTTGCCGGATCCACATCCACGAAAACCGGGGTGGCGCCAAGGAGCAGCACCACTTCTGCGGTGGCGGTATAAGTGAAGGCCGGCAGGAACACGGCGTCGCCCGGACCAATCTCCTCGGCCATGAGCACCATGAGGAGCGCATCGGTACCAGACGAGACGCTTACGGCATGCGCCGCACCGCTATAGGCGCAGAGCCGTTTTTCAAGCTCCTCGACCTCCGGCCCCATCACGAATTTACAATGATCGAGGACTGTGTCGATCCGCTGCTTAAGCGCCGCGCCGAGGCGCGCCTGTTGTCTGGGCAGGTCGAGAAAGGAGATGGGGGCTTTGTCGCTCATGGCACCTTTTTTTCCATTAACGGCCGCATGAGGCCGGTCCCGTATCACCAGAGGGTCCGTCAATCGCGGCATAGCCCGAAAGACAGTTTCCGTTGGCCGGGCGCATAGGGAGGCGCGCCCGCACGATCATGCCGGGACTATGACACAGGGTTCGTGTTTTCCGAAGCCTCCGGGCTTTCGGCTTTCTGGATGGGCGGGGTGGAATACCGCACCTCACCCAGCGGGTTATGGGCAAATTCGGGCACGAGTTCCTGCATGATCACCAGAGATTGCCCGATGTCATCGGCATGGCTGGCCGCCTCAAGCTGCTGAAGCAATGTGCGGGCAGCTCCCAGATCAATCATCCGGGGCGTTGCCATTTTCAAACCCGGCGCATCGGTCGGCACCGGCGCCTCACGCCCATGAAACAGCTCCTCATAGAGCTTCTCGCCCGGGCGCAATCCGGTAAACCGTATGGCGATGTCCTCATCAGGCCTTAGCCCCGCCAGACGCACCATCTGACGCGCCAGATCGAGAATGCGAACCGGCTCGCCCATATCGAGAACAAAGATTCCGCCGCGTTGCAGACGTTGGTCCGTCTCGTCGGCCTCACGCCGAGATGCTGTGCCACGCACACTGGCCTGAAGCACGAGACCTACCGCCTCTGGTACGGTCATGAAATAGCGTGTCATGTCAGGATGCGTGACGGTCAGCGGGCCCCCCTGTTCCAGTTGGCGTCGGAACAGCGGCACGACTGACCCCGTGGAACCAAGGACATTGCCAAAACGCACAGTCACACAACGGAAATGCGAGCCCTTTGCCTCAGCCTCACCCATGAGCGCCTGACAGTAGATCTCCGCACAGCGTTTGGTTGCCCCCATGATGCTCGACGGATTGACGGCCTTGTCGCTGGAAATGAGGACCATCGCCCGCGCTCCGTGGCGAATAGCAGCATCGGCCACGATCCGCGTCCCGATCACGTTTGTCAGCACGCCCTCGCAGGGGTTGGCCTCGACAATCGGTACATGCTTGAGCGCCGCAGCATGAAACACGAGCGCCGGACGATAGCGTGCGAACACCTCGTCGATACGCTGCGCATCGCGGATATTGGCCACGATGACCTGACGCTGCACATGGGGGAACAGCTCTGACAGTTCCAGATCGATCTGCCAGAGCGCATATTCTCCATGATCCAGCAGGAGCAACGTGGCCGGACCAAACTGCGCAACCTGCCGGGCCAGCTCTGAACCGATCGTCCCACCCGCACCGGTGACCATGACCACCTGCCCCTGAATCAATCGCGCCATGCCTTCACGATCAAGCGGGACTTCCGGCCGGTTCAGAAGGTCCTCCAGTGCGATGGGACGCATCTGGATTTCCTCGGCCGGGGTCAGCCGTGTGAGCGAAGGGGCACGTTGTACCGCAATGCCGTAGCTCTGCCCGGCATCGAGCACGACGGAGAGCTGCGACCCACGCCATTCAGGATCGGTCACGATCACGCTGTCAGGAAGGGTGTCGTTCTTCTCCATCTCCGCCAGCACGGAGGAAAGATCCTCGGTTACACCAAGAATCGGTACGCCATGCAGCCGCCGCCCCTGCTGCCCTGGCGACCGGGTAACGAGACCCAGCACCAGATAATGTGCGTCCGATACGCGCTCCAGCGCGCGAAGAAACAGGTCGGCGCTCAGATCCGAGCCCGCAAGCAGAACACGGCGCTTCTGCCCCTGCGCCTGCTGTCGCACCGTCCCGTAAAGGCGCGTCGCAACACGACCGCCTCCAAGACCAACAAGGAGAACGAGCGCGTAGATCAGGGGAAAGGTCGGCGATGGCAGGGGAAAGCCGGAGACCCAGAGCATAAGCGAGAAAAGGGCGGCGCCAGCGATAGAGGCAGCCGCTATACCGCGCAGATCCGCCACACCCGAAAAACGCCAGTATTGCTGCGGGATACGAAAAGGCAGTCCGCTGACGAGCAATGTGATGGCACCGCCCATGATGAACCAGAGTGGATGCAGCAACCCGTCATGAGGGGCGGCCAGAAAACGGGCTACAGGAGCAGCGAGTCCTGATATCAGACCATCAGCCAGAACATTGACGGCAATGCGCCCTCGCGATCGATGACGCCGCGTCAAGGATGAGGGGACCGGGCTATGAGATTGTTGCTTCGCGTTCACACGACACTTATAGCCGCAAAAAAACTTTTGTCGCGATGGGCAGTCGTCACGTCAGCCCCTGCCCGCTGAGAAATTTCCGGATCCGATGATGATACCCCTGATCCTCTGTTGTGCTGCCACGGCCTGTATCGGTGCTGCCCTTGTTCTTCACATGATCCGTGTCGGGGTCATGGATATGCCGGGTCATCGCAGTTCACATACGCGCCCTACCCCCAAAGGGGGTGGCATTGGCATTATCACGGGGTTCCTGCTCGTCTTTCCCCTGTCGCAACTCTGGACGCAGGGCGATCTGCCGGGCCCTGCGCTTCTTCTGCCTCTTCTCGCCGTGGCCTTGCTCGCTTTCTTTTCCTGGCTTGACGATATCCACTCCTATCGCGCCTCGCTCAAGCTGGGCGTTCAGGGCATCTCCGCCCTGATGACACTGGCGGGCGTGGCGCTCACCTCACTCCCGGGCTCCGGCTCTAGTGTGATCGGTGACGTAATCTCGGGCAGGAGCGCTCTCCCTCACATTCCCGACTATCTCGCGTCAGGCTGGGTCATCGTGGCTCTTGCTATCGGCATCGGCTTCCTTTGGCTCGTTTTCACGACCAATGCCCTGAACTTCATTGATGGCCTGAATGGCCTGGCGTCCGGTGTGATGGCCATTACGGCTCTGGCGCTCTCGCTCCTGTTCAGCCACGCGGGGAGACCCGCCTTTACCCATGCGGCGCTTCTTCTGGCTGTTGCACTCCTGGTGTTCCTGCCCTTCAATTTCCCCAGGGCGCGTATCTTCATGGGTGATGTCGGCAGTCAGGGTGCAGGACTGACTTTGGCATGGCTCGGCATCGAGGCCGCCTGCGCAACACCCTGCCCCCTGATCGTACCCTTCATGCTGGGTGGGGTGCTCTATGACGTTGCCTTTACGCTGATCCGTCGTGCGATCGCAGGTGACCCGCTGGCACAGGCCCATCGAGGCCATCTTTACCAGCTCGCGGCGCGCAGCGGCGTCTCACCAACGCTTGTAAGCCTCTTGCACTGGGCCTTCGCCCTATGGGGCGCAGCTGCCGCCGTGACCCCCTTGCCTCTCGCCGCTCAGTTGAGCTTCGTCCTGGCCCCGCAACTGATCTGGACAGGCTTTACTCTGCATCGGGCACGGGCCCGGGATCTGGGCAAATGGTGACGCCGCCACGCTGACGTTCGAGGACGTCGATGACAGAGCCCAGATAACGGGTCCGGGCCAGCGGCCCGAAGCCATGTCGCCTGGCCAGCTTCATGGAGGCCAGATTATCCGGATCGATGATGCAGCGAGCGACCCTGTGATCGGTCTGGGTATCGAGCCAGTCCAGAGCGGCGGCCACACCCTCACCCCCATACCCTCTGCCATGACACCATGAGGCGAGCACCCAGCCAGCCTCGGGATAGCCATCGAGTGACGGCTCAATTCCCCGCCTTGCCTCGCCGAACCCGATCGTGCCCACAAAACGCCCGGTAAGGCGTTCCCTCACGCACCAATAGCCGTAGCCGAGTATTCCCCAGTACCCACGATACCGTATCAGCCGGTCCCAGGACTCGTTGCGCGACGCAGGCTGACCGCCTGTATAGCGTGTCGCGACCGGGTCGGCGCGCATGTCCGCAAGCGCCTCGAGATCCTGCCGGGCAGGAAGCCGAAAACACAGATTAGTCGTGTCGAACTCGCGCGTCATGGCTTTCCCCCTTTATGGATACGTCGGATGCCACGGTCGTGGGAGACACCGGCCCAAACTATCCGAGACCCTCATATCGCTGGTACCCAAACAAAAAAAACCGCCCCCCTTTCAGGAGGCGGCTTTTAAAACCAACATCAGGCATGCGCCTGCTGAACAACCTGAATTGTTCAGCCAGCAATGCGACGCACGGTCATACGCTCAACCGTGCCGCGACCGGTCTTGGCAGCCGGCTTGACCGTGCCCGAAGCCTCGCTCATGAGCGAGCGCATTTCACGAAGGAAAGCCGAGCCCTTGAGCGTGCGCTGCACGAGAACCGAGCGGCGATCGAGCGGATCGACCTTGCGACGCGCCAGGTCAAGCTCGCCCAGACGATCGAGAGCGCGCGTAATGGCGGGCTTGGAGACATTGAGCTCCTGTGCCAGACCGCGAACCGTGTGGGCGCCATCCTGCAGATAGCAGGTCAGAAAAACGCCGAGCTGACGCGCGGAGAGATCAGGACCGTCCTTGCGCACGAGCGAAACGATCGTGTCACGAAGAAGGTTGAGCATCTGGTCATTCTGTGCCTGGGCCATCGAAAAAACTCCTCAACGCATCGCGCATCTGGCGCGGCTAATGGTCTTACCCGTCGCCCAAGTAAGCCACCCTGAAAACACCTTACGGGTATTTCAGGGATGCCACGCCTTGGGTGCGTGTCCTGAAGGCGCTTGCTTTAGGAACGAAGCGGGTTACATCCCGATTAGCGTTGCATTCCTACAACATGCGTCGAACGATACGCATCCATATAGGTTCGTTTTTGTAATCGGTTTAGTATCTTTTTGTTGAAAGTCAGTGACTAAGCTGAGCCCGACCCTACTCTTTCATTAATCATTCGTAATGTTGCGATTGTCAGAGCACGCAGGGCGAGCGTCTCTCCCCCCTCTGGACGCCCGGTTCTTGCGCCGTCATTCCATGCATAAGTGTCTATATGTGCCCATTTTACAGTGGGTTCGACGAAATGCTGAAGAAACAGGGCAGCCGTAATCGCCCCCGCCATCGGTTTGTCCGTCACATTGCCAAGATGGGCATTTTTGCGGCGGAGCCATGCGTCGTAGCCATGCCAGAGTGGCAATTGCCACATGGCATCGCCGGTCTCCTGACCTGATTCGAGCAAAATCTGCGACCATTCCGGATCGTTACTGAACAGTGCAGGCAAGTCAGGGCCCAATGCGACACGGGCCGCACCTGTCAGAGTCGCCGCATCCAGCAGCCAGTCAGGTTGGGACTCGCAAGCCTCGGTCAGCAAGTCGCTAAGCACCAGGCGCCCCTCAGCATCGGTATTACCCACCTCAACCGTCAGGCCTGTACGCGTCGTCAGAATATCGCCCGGCCTCATGGCATGGCCGGAGATGCTGTTTTCAACGCAGCCAAGACGCAATTCCAGTCGCAATGGAAGGTCTTGCGCCATGATCACATGCGCCAGAGACAGCATCAGGGCAGCGCCACCCATATCCTTTTTCATGCGCAGCATGCCGCTGGCGGGCTTGATGTCATATCCGCCAGTGTCGAAGCAGACGCCCTTGCCAACCAGAGAGAGCAGCGGCGCATCGGCTCCGGCAGTGCTGCCCTGCCATGTCATCCTGAACACTTGCGCCGGGCGATCTGACCCAGCGCCCACAGCCGCAAGGCAGGGATAGGCCCGCTCCAGAGCCTCTCCGCTCACAATCTCACTCGTGGCGTCGTGAAGTCGGGCCACCGCCTCGGCCCTTTGCGCGAGCTCCACTGGGCCGAGAAGATTGGCGGGCATATTCACCAGATCGCGGCCGAGCCATGTCGCCTGAGCAAGCGCAACGGCGCGACCTGTATTGCACTCCGGAGGCAGAACCAGGCGCACCGTATTCTCGCTCGCCGGGCCTATCGCGTAATGATAGGCCCCCATGCAAAAGCCCATCACCACATCCTGCATGATCTCCGGGCGCGACCCGGCATAATCGGGTGCGACAGCAGGGACCCAGTCACCGGAAGGCAAGCCCGTGGCCAGCGCACCGAACCGCGCGGCATCGCATGATTGCGGATCATCCAGATAGACCGCGTGACTGACGCCCGCCGCGCCGGGGACGAGATAAAGACGTCCTGCCAGAGGCTCCCCGACCATTTCGCGCAGGGCGGCGCCGTGTCCATGAAGCAATGCCTCGATATCCTGCCCGACAGGTACAATATGGAGGGCTCTCGCCGCGTCGGCCGTCGTCGTCAGGCAAAGCTCTTCGGGGTTGCGCATGGTTTTCTGCCTTTCTGCTGATCTTCCGATGGAGGATCGGGTCCGCACAAGCTGTGCCAGTGGCGGTGGCGTCTTGCAATTCGGTCGCTCATGCACAAGCATCGTATCATGAAGTCCCAGCTCCATCTCATGCCCCGCCGAATTCGTGCCGTGCTGGGACCGACCAATACCGGCAAGACCCATTATGCCCTCGAGCGCATGCTGGCGCACGAATCTGGCATCATCGGCTTCCCCTTGCGCCTGCTGGCGCGCGAAAATTATGAGCGCATGGTGCGCCTCAAGGGTGCGCGCCATGTGGCGCTTATTACGGGTGAGGAAAAGATCGTTCCCCCCGAGGCAAAATGGTTTTCCTGCACGACCGAGGCCATGCCCCTCACGCGCAAGGTCGAGTTCGTGGCCGTGGACGAGATCCAGCTCAGCAGCGACCCCGATCGTGGGCATGTCTTCACTGACCGGCTGCTGAATGCGCGTGGCAATGTGGAGACCCTGTTCCTCGGTGCGGAAACCATGCGCCCCCTTCTGCAACGCCTTGTGCCCGGCATCGAGATCGACACGCGCCCTCGCCTCTCAAGTCTGGTCCATACGGGTCATACCAAGCTCTCCCGGCTCCCTGCACGCTCGGCCATCGTCGCGTTCTCGGCTGCCGAGGTCTACGCCATTGCGGAGATCATACGACGTCGACGGGGCGGATGCGCGATCATCATGGGGCAGCTCTCGCCGCGCACCCGCAATGCACAGGTCGAGCTCTATCAGAACAAGGATGTTGATTATCTCGTTGCGACCGATGCCATAGGCATGGGGCTGAACATGGACGTGAACCATGTTGCGCTGGCATCGCTCACAAAGTTCGACGGCGCCTCGCTTCGGCCACTGACAGCCCAGGAATGTGCCCAGATTGCCGGTCGCGCCGGGCGCGGCATGAAGGATGGCACATTCGGCACGACCGCCGAGGCGCGTCCGATGTCAGAGTCGCTTGTCGATGCGATCGAAGCGCACCGCTTTGACCCGGTCGAGCGTGTGAGCTGGCGCAATGCGGCTCTCGATTTCACCTCCCCCGACGCCCTTTATGCGAGCCTCAACGCATCACCACCCAAACGCGGTCTGGTGGCGGGCCGCCCTGCTTCCGATGTGCTGACGCTCGAGAGCCTTTCAGGTGAGCGCGAGATCCTTGAGGCAGCACGAGGTAGGAAGGCCACAGCCCTGCTATGGGACGTGTGCCAGATTCCCGATTTCCGGAAACTGGGTGACGATTCCCATGTGCGGTTGTGCCATCGTCTCTTCATGCATCTCCTGCAGGATGGAGGCATTCCTAGCGCGTGGTTCGACGCCCATATTTCCGGGTTTTCGCGCCTCGATGGCGATATCGACACGCTGATGCATCGCCTTACCGGCATCAGGATCTGTGCCTATGTAGCGGCGCGCAGTGACTGGAGCGATCGGGCAACCCATTGGCAGGAACGCACCCGAGAAGTCGAGGATCTGCTGTCAGACGCGCTGCATGAACGCCTGACAGCCCGGTTTGTCGATCGGCGCGCCACATCCCTCCTGCGTCGTCTCGACAGTGACGGCACACGGGACCTGCTTTCTGCCGTGACCCGTGAGGGGCAAGTGATTGTCGAGGGCCACGCCGTCGGCACCATAGAGGGCTTCACCCTGAAGCCCGATCGCGAAGAGGCCCTTCCCGAACGCAAGCTTATGCTGCGTGCAGGACGGCGTGCGCTGCTGCACGAAATTCCGCGACGCGTGCAGGCTCTCGTCTCCGCCTCCGACGACACCCTCTCGCTGGATGCAACCAATGGCCATATTGCCTGGGACGGCGCAGTCATCGCGCGCCTCGCCCGTGGTACGGCTCTCCTCGCGCCTTCCGTACAAATTCTGGGTGGGGAATTTGCTGACACGAAGCAGCGCGATCTCGTTCAGGAAAGGCTCACGGCGTTCGCAGCTACCCATATCCGCACGACGCTGGCTCCGCTTTATGCGCTGGCTGCGCAGCCCCGCCCTACGCCTGCCCTGCGCGGCCTTACCCATCGCCTGATGGAATATGGTGGTGTTGCCCCCCTTTTGCCTGGCGAACCCGCCAGCCACGGAACGCAGGTGCTTGGACATCTGCGACGTCTGGGGATCCTGTTCGTCCCGCAGGGCGTCTTCATGCCTGTCTTGCTCAAGCCTGCCGCCATGACCCTGCGCTCGTTGTTGCTCGGTCTGTGGCATCGCTACGCCAGTCAGAACCCTGACGCCCGGCAGATAACGATTGCCCTACCGGGCACAGCGCCAATAGCCTCTGCGGGCTGGGCCTGGGCTGGCGGAAGCTGGATGCGACTGGATCGTGTGGAGAAACTGCTAGGCGAGGTGCATCGCCTGACACGACAAGGCCCCTGCCCCGTGCCGAACGATCTGACGCAGCGCTATGGGCTGAACAGGACAAAGCTACCGGAGGTCTTATCCGGTCTGGGCGTACGCCTGCGTGTGGCTGCACCGTTGCCGTCAGGGCAATTCGGGCCGCCTGCGCCCCTCATGCTTTCGGCAGTGAAACCACAGGCAAAACATCACCGTCATTCGGGCAAGCGAGCGCCCGCAAAGCCATCCCCCCCCTCTGACAGTCCCTTCGCTGCACTGGCCCGGCTGGGTCTGGGCGGGAGATAATCCATGACTGATGCGGAGCGTGATTATCAGCGGCTCGATCTCTGGTTGTGGCATGCCCGTGTGTGCCGCCAGCGTCAGGACTGCGCCGCGCTGGTGGAGAAAGGACGCATCAGGATCAATCGTCAGGTAACGACAAAGCCCCATAGCAAGATACGTGTGGGCGATGTGTTGGGACTACCCGGTCATCCGCGCCCTGAGGTCCGTATCTGGCGTGTTCTCGCCCTTGCCGAGCGCCGGGGCTCTGCCACCGAGGCCGCCCTGCTTTACGAGGTTATTGGCGAGGACTGAGCCCACAAGGCAAATTTGCCGTGGCTTGCCGTAAACATATGCTTGCCAGAGACCGAAACTTCCGCCTATCTGCGGCATCCCTTATTGGAAAATCCCAGACGGCGTCTCTCTATTGCCTCCCGGGATCCTCTCGGGCCTTTGGCCCCAGCTTAAGATCGGAGACACCTATGGCCTATGTGGTCACCGAAAACTGCATACGCTGCAAATACACGGATTGCGTTGAAGTCTGTCCGGTTGACTGCTTCTATGCAGGCGAGAACTTCCTCGTAATCAACCCCGATGAGTGCATCGATTGCGGCGTTTGCGAACCCGAATGCCCTGCTGAGGCCATTGTGCCCGACAGCGACGACCGTGCGACGCCGTGGCTCGAGGTTAACAGCAAATATGCTGCCGTGTGGCCCAACATCACACGCAAGATCGACGCCATGCCGGATGCCGATGAGTGGAAAGACAAACCCGGCAAGGATGCCATGCTCTCGCCGGAGCCACACAAGGACTGAGAGACGCAATGCGTTTCTGAGAAGGGCCCGATCATCGATCGGGCCTTTTTTTGTATCTGTTATCCGTGTCGCCAGAGCGGCAACCCGTTGCAGTTTCCCCGGCCACTGTCAGACGAGACCGCAGCTCTGTCACGGCAGGCAAGGCCGCCGCAGGGCAACGCTGCCAAAAGAAAAGGCCCGGGGGATTTCTCCCCCAGGCCTTTTCCGTTTCACCGGCATGATCGACTTCCGGCGCATCCCTGAGCGGAAGACGCTGGAAGACAGATCGCGTCAGCGCGACATCATGTTCATGCTGACATCGTGGATGATGAAGATCGTTCCACCGATGATGATCAGCACGCAGATGACCGCGAAGGCAAATGCCGTGTTGTTCCAGGATTGGCTCGAGCTGCTGTTCATGTGCAGGAAGTAGATCAGATGCACAAAGATCTGAACCACTGCCAGCGCGGCGATGACACCGAAGGTCACGCCGGGGCTCATGAGGTGCATCTCGACGATAGCGAAAGCCGCAACCGTCAGGATGGCCGCAATCACGAAGCCGATGATGTACGAGGCGAAGCTGCCGTGAGACTCGCCTTCGTGTTGATGGGTCGATGCTTGGCTCATCAGATCACACTCAACAGATAAACGAAGGTGAACACGCAGATCCAGACGATGTCCAGGAAGTGCCAGAAGAGGCTCAGGCACTGGAGCTTGTCCATATAGCGTGTGCTGAAAACCTGCGAGCTGAAGCTCTGGACCATGATAACAGCGATCCAGACCAAACCACAGGTCACGTGAAGACCATGCGTCGCCACCAGCGTGAAGAAGGCGGAGAGGAACGCAGAGCGATCCGGACCGGCGCCTTCATGGATGAGGTGAGCGAATTCGCGGACTTCGAGAACAAGGAAGCCGAGGCCGAGCACGAAGGTGATGGCGAGCCATGCGAGCATGGCCCCCTGCTTGCGGGCATAAGCCGAAAGCATACCGAAACCGAAGGTGATCGAGCTGAGCAGGAGGAGGGCTGTTTCCAGCCCTACCCCGTTCAGATCAAACAGCTCCTTGCCCGTCGGGCCACCAGCGAACTGGGTGCGCATGACAGCGAAGGTGGCGAACAGCGTCCCGAAAAGGAGGCAGTCCGTCATCAGGTAGATCCAGAAACCAAACACGTTGTTCGTGTTGTGGTGTTCGTGATCATCGATGCCGTGTGCGGTGCCGTGCGGCGTTGCTGAGATATTTGCCATTGTTATTCTGCCGCCTGTGCTGTCAGCGAGCGGACATAATTTTCCTGGTCGCGTTCGATTTCGCTGACCGGGACATAGTAGTCCACATCATTGTTGAAGCTGCGCAGGATGACCGTCGCGAACACGCCGATAAGGGCGAGTGCGGCAAGCCACCAGATGTACCAGATCGCTGCGAAACCGAGCACGAAGCTGAAGGCACCGACAAAGAAGCCGGCAGCCGTGTTCTTCGGCATATGGATCGGTGCGAGCACCTTACCCTCATAGCTGCGACGGCCCATCTGCTTCTCGGTATGGAACGTATCGATACCGTGAACGTCAGGAAGGACGGCGAAGTTATAGGCGGGCGGAGGCGAGGACATCGACCATTCGAGCGTACGTGCGTTCCACGGATCACCCGTGAAGTCACGGTTCTCGGCCAGGTTACGATCGCGGATGGAGACGTAGATCTGCATCAGCTGGCAGACAACACCCACTGCAATGACGGCAGCGCCGGCAGCAGCGATGAGCATCTGAACATGCCAGTCAGCATTGTCGTAATGGTTCATACGACGGGTCATGCCTTCGAAGCCGGCAATATAGAGCGGCACGAATGCAAGGTAGAAACCGACGAACCAGCACCAGAAGGCGCGCTTGCCCCAGGATTCGTTCATCTTGAAGCCGAGAACCTTCGGCCACCAGAAGTTCAGACCTGCGACATAACCGAAATACACACCGCCGATGATGACGTTGTGGAAGTGAGCGATCAGGAACAGCGAGTTATGCAGCACGAAGTCGGCTGCCGGCATCGCCATCATGACGCCCGTCATGCCACCGATGGAGAAGG
>NZ_AYXS01000012.1:96394-105115 GCF_000505765.1 Asaia sp. SF2.1
GAACAGCCAGTTGAAGATCTTCACCCCCGTCGGGACGGCGATGATCATCGTGGCAACACCGAAGAAGGCGTTGACGTTCGGGCCTGCGCCCATGGTGAAGAAGTGGTGAGCCCAGACGATGAAGGACAGAACGCCGATCGCAAGCGTGGCGTAAACCATCACGCGGTAGCCAAACAGGGGCTTGCGCGAGAATGTCTGGGTAATTTCCGAGAACACACCGAAGGCCGGCAGAACCAGAATGTAAACTTCCGGGTGACCCCACGTCCAGATGAGCGAGAGATACAGCTGAACGCTGCCGCCGCCGTCATTGGTGAAGAAGTGCATACCCAGATAACGGTCAAGCGCGAGCTCGGCCAGGGTAACCGTCAGAACCGGGAAGACTGCCATGATCAGAACGACCGTGACGAAAGCCGTCCAGGTAAAAACGGGGAGCTGCATCCAGCCCATGCCCGGAGCGCGCATCTTCACGATGGTGACGAAGAAGTTCACGCCAGTCAGCAACGTACCGACACCGGCGAGCTGCACGGCCCAGATGTAGTAATCCACTCCGACGCCAGGGCTGAACTGCTGCTCGGACAGCGGCGGATAGACCAGCCAGCCGCACTGAGCGAATTCACCGATGAAGAGCGAGACGTTGATCAGAACAGCGCTGATCGTGGTCATCCAGAAGCTCAGCGAGTTCAGGAACGGGAACGCCACGTCGCGTGCGCCGATCTGCAGCGGCACGATGACATTGAGCAGACCCGTCATGAACGCCATGGCCATGAAGAAGATCATGATGGTGCCATGGGCGGAGAAGATCTGGTCGTAATGGTGCGGGGGCAGATAGCCCGGGTTGCCATTATAGGCCAGAGCGAGCTGGCTGCGCATCATGATGGCGTCGGCAAAGCCGCGGAACAGCATGACGAGGGCCAGTACGATGTACATGATGCCCAGACGCTTGTGGTCGACCGAGGTCAGCCATTCACGCCACAGATAGCCCCATTTGCCGAAATAGGTGATGGCACCCAAGACGGCGAGCGCGACGATAACAACACCTGAGAACGTGCCGACGAGAATGGGCACATCCAGCGGTATCGCCGAAAGTGTTAACTTACCTAGCATGTGTCCCTATTCCTTCATCTGCATGTCGGACATGGCGGACTGCATGTGCATGACCTGACCCGTCGACTTGTCGATGACCATACCGTTGTTATACTTGGCCACGATGCTGTCGAAGAGGTTCGGCTGAACATGCGCGAAATACTTGACCGGTGCTGCTTCCTGCGGAGCGGCAACCTGCGGATAGTCGGCTGAGTCGAGCGAGTCAGACGCGCCCTTCACCTTTTCCACCCACTGGTTGAAATCCTCATCCGTCATAGCAAGCGTGCGGAACTTCATGTCAGAGAAGCCGCGACCCGTGTAGTGCGCTGCTTCACCCAGGTAATCGCCCGGCGCACTGGCCAGAAGATGGAGCTGCGTCTGCATGCCAGCCATGGCGTACACCTGCGAGCCCAGACGCGGGATGAAGAACGACGTCATGACCGAGTCAGAGGTGATGCGGAAGTTGATCGGCGTATTGACCGGCACTGCAAGCTGGTTGACCGTTGCAACACCCTGGTCGGGGTAGATGAACAGCCATTTCCAGTCGAGTGCGACAACTTCGACATTCAGAGGCTTGCGCCCTGCCGCCTCAGCCGAATGCAGCGGGCGATAGGGGTCGAGCGTATAGCTCGTGATGATCGCGATGGCGCCGAGGATGACGATCACAACAGCCGGGATTCCCCAGACGAAGAATTCGATCTTCGTCGAGTGATCCCAGTTCGGCAGATACTCGGCCGATGTGTTGCTCTCGCGATACTTCCAGGCGAAGTACAGTGTCATGATGATGACGGGGATGACGATGCAGAGCATCACACCCAGTTCGATCAGGATGACGTTACGGTTCTGAAGCCCGACCGGGCCACGCGGATCGAGGAGATCGAGCGTACAACCGGAGAGGAAAAACGCCGGCGCCAGCGGCAGAAGCCGCCGCAACTTCGGCAAGAGTCTATTGTTCATTGTCTGCCCCGCTCGTTGAACCGACCGTCAAGCTTTTTGGCTGCGCTACGCTGCCGCTGAACCCGACCACGGCTTGGTCGAACATGGCGACAACACCTTCAGGGGATGTCATCCATCTCTCCTATTCCAGTGAACGATACGTATCGCGCCGCAACGTGACATCATCATACGACCGGGATCGTATGAAGACGTAACGTTACGTCTGCCGGTGGCTCTGAACGCTCCGACCACGACACGTCTCATCCTTGCCTCGCCTTGCTTCGGAAAGGCGATCGACCGGTTGATCAACCGCCTGCCTGCACGCTGGGCATCAGCGCCCAGCTCTGTTCTGTTGTTTCCGCCCGATTGGTCTGCAAAGCAAGCACTGATCAAGACTTTTCATGGGGCTGTTCACAATTTGAACACAAGTGTTCATCATTAGAATCAGTGCTTTAGCGTACATTATCGCTTTTCTGCCGCAATTCATTGCGGATTTTTTAGATTCAGTTCAGACAGAAATAACAAGTTATCCAGACCGAAATAGTCTGAATAAACAAAAAGGGGCGTGCCTGTGACACACCCCCTCAAATAAACGATTGATCTAGATCAGTAGTCAGCTGTTGTTATTATTACGAACGCCCATGAATTGGAGCAAAAAGGTGAAGAGGTTGATAAAGTTCAGATAAAGCGAAAGCGCATCGTAAACACTGCGCTTGCCCATTTCCTCCGGCCCCACATAGGACAGGTAGTATTGATAGGTTGCGCGGATACGCTGCGTGTCAAACGCTGTCAGCACCGTGAACAGCACCACACCGATCAGACTCACCATGAATGACATGGCGGGGCTGTGGAGGAACATGTTGACCAGACTGGCTATAACCAGACCAATAAGCCCCATGAACAGGAACGAGCCAAGCGAACTGAGGTCACGGCGGGTCGTGTAGCCCCACAGAGACATCGCCGCAAACGTTGCTGCTGTGACGAAGAACGTACTCGCCACGGATGTATGGGTATAGACAATCAGAATATTCGACAGGCTGGCGCCCATCACGGCGCAGAAAGCCCAGAACAGACCCTGCGCAGCCTGACGCGACAGACGGTTCACACCGAATGACATGACCATGACGAAGGCCAGCGGGGCGAAGATCGTGAGCATTCCCAGCCCCGTCGGGCGGGTCAGGATGCCACCCGGAGTCAGAACCTGCTGGAAGAAGAGGTCACGCAACGAGGTTTCGGCTACGGCATATGCCACGAAACCGGTCACCACCAGCCCCGCTGTCATCCAGTTATAAACGCTGAGCATATAGGCGCGCAAACCGGCATCGACCGTATCGACCCTGGCGGCTCCGGTGTTACCCGAGGTATTACCAGATCGAGAATTTGGAACGAAAGCCATGACACCCTTTCCTGAGATTTGGCCGGACTGGCCTTTTGTTTCTTCAATGTGGCGCTTTTAGCATAGTGGTCAAGTCGGCCGCGAGGAACGACATTCTAAGATACATTCACCGCGCTTGCCGAAACCGCTGCGATGCGGTGCGTTATAGGCTGTGACGTTACGACAGAACGGATCTCATACGCTATTGAATTGACTCCCCCCCCTCATTCCACGCCCCACGCCGCATCCTGTATGTCGGCTTTGCTCCTGCCCTCTCTGATCCGGTCCCTGCGGGGATATCCTTCCGCCAAAGGGCCACTCTTGGCTCATCCCGCCTGACAGGAAGTGTTCATGCGTCTGTTCACTGCTCTTGACCTTGCCAGCGAGCACAAGCGTCTTCTGTCGTCCCTGCGCCGTCCCATCGCCGGTGTGACATGGCACCCACCGGAGACCTATCACCTCACCCTGCGCTTCATCGGCGATATCCGCTCTCGGCCGATGATGGAGGAGCTTGACCATACGCTGGCCGCCATCACCACCACGCCCGTCCAGATCGAACCGAGTGGCGTGGGTATTGCAACACAGGGCACCCGGTCGCGCCTTTGGGCAGGCGTGGCGCCCTCCAGCAGCCTGATGACCCTGCAGGGCAAGATCAATACCGCCCTGAGGCGGTGCGGTCTTGCTCTCGAGAAGAAGCGGTTTATGCCTCATATCACCCTGGGCGTTTTTGACGGCGATCCGGGAGCAGAGGTCATCCGCTGGATCCAGGGTAATAATCTGATGCGCGGCAAGCCCGTCATGACGGAGCACTTTGTGCTGTTCCGTTCCCACAGGGGGGGCGATACGCCTCATTACGAAACCTGCGCCGAGTACGCACTGACACCCAGCGCCTTGCCGCCACTCGAAGCGTGGTCTTTCTGAGTTGCCAACCCCGAAACCTCAGGAGAGCCTCGCAGATCTGGTAACGCGCGTAAGAGCGTGCCGTATCTGTGAAGCCTCGTTGCCCCTAGGCCCCAAACCGCTCATCCATGTCTCGCCAACGTCGCGTGTCCTCATCGCGAGCCAGGCGCCCGGCACCATTGCCCATGAGAGCGGCAAATCGTTCTACGATCCCTCGGGGCGACGTCTGCGAGAATGGATGGCTCTCTCCGAAGAGAATTTTTACGACACGGCCAAAGTCGCCATTCTGCCCATGGGGCTGTGCTATCCCGGTCGCCTGCCGAATGGCGGTGACAAGCCACCCCGTCCGGAATGCGCGCCTGCATGGCGCGACCAGGTTCTTGGGCATCTGAAGGAGCTGCGGCTGATCCTGCTGGTGGGGTCCTATAGCCAACATTACACGCTGGGGCGTGGATCTGTAACGGATCGCGTGCGTCACTTTCGGGATTATCTGCCCCGTTACTTTCCGCTGCCACATCCGTCATGGCGAACGGGTGTGTGGGAAAAGCGAGCGCCCTGGTTCCGCGAGGAGGTCATCCCTGCCCTGCGCCATGAGATACGCAACGCCTTGGTCTGAAAGCCCTTCCCGTTTGCCCAACCCGGTTCAGCCCAGCAGATTGAGCTGGCGCATATGCTTGAGCGTCGAAACAACGAACCCCTCCAGCCCCGCGAACAGGATCTGGATACCGATACAAAGCAGAATGAGGGCAGCAAGACGGCTCACGATGCGCGCCCCGGTGCGACCAAGTGAACTGACGATGCGCTCGGCATAGGTGTAGAAAATAACCACGGTCAGGGAGACGGCAAGTACGGCAAGAGACAAGCCGATGATATAGCTGGCGGCCGAGGCTCCAAGGGTACGACCCGAACTCAGGGCAATGGCCACGGCAATACTGCCAGGCCCCACGGTAAACGGCATCGCAAGCGGAAAGAACGCCCTGTCCCCAAGGTCATTATCCGCGTTGGCAGTATCATGGTCGAAAACCTGCCGCTCCTTGCGCGCCTCGCTCTCCTCTGGTGCCAGCAAAAGCGCCCATGCACGCGAGGCGACAACGAGGCCACCAGACACGCGCAGGGCATCAATGGTGATCCGAAAGAAACTGAGGATCCATCCACCCAGCCACACCGACACCATCAGAATGATGAAGGAATAGAACCCGACGGTCCGGGCCAGACGGACCACCTGTGCTCGTGGGCGACCAAGGGTCGTTTGCGCAAAGATAAGCGAGGCGCCCAGAGGGTTGACGATCGAGAACAGGGCCGAATAAGCCATCAGCCAGATGGCCGTTACGTCGCTGAGCCTGACCTGTTGCGTCAACACATGGGGCAGGTGCATCACCCGGCCCGATCGGCACGGGCCTTGACCGACAGGAAACGTCTTGTGTGCAGAAGACGTTTGAGCCGCCTGTGCTCACTGCCCAGCACCGCCTTGACCGCCTGCAGATCCTGCGCGAGGCAGCACAGCGCCCCGGTTTCACCCGGACCGTTTGGGCAGACCGTCATGCCGATGTCATGATAGACCCCAAGGAGCGCCTGTCCCACCTTGATGAACACGGGATGACGCCCCTCTTCAAGGGCGAGATCGCGTAGACGCCAGATCGCGGCAATGCACTCGGTTTCCGCGCCGGCAGGATCTCCAACACCAATGATGAACTGACCCGTGCGCAGAAACGGGATTCCGGCACGGCCGTTGTCATTAAGGATCAGTCCGCTCGGGCGACGAGGGCCGAGCTCCTCGAGGGCGTGAGCCAGGTTACGGTAGAGCGTCTCGCTCTCCTTGTCCCAGGGACGCACCAGAACGTGGCTTCGACGCAGCATCTGGATGACGGCCACAATGCCGAGCAGAGCCGAAATGCCGAGCGCCCAGCGAACGACCGAGGTATGCGCATCATAGATCAGCGACCGCCACCAGGCATGGCCGAGATGATGGCGCAGGGCAAACAGCCCCACGCTGCCGAGGCTGATGATCCAGAGCGTGACCGGCGCCATAAGTGTCGGGCTGAGGGGTTCGGCAAAGAGCCGCGCTTTTCGATAATAGCACGACCGAAACGGGGCGATTAGGAACATCACCATCATCAGGCAAAGCGGAATCGCCAGAGGCCCCTGCCGCAGGATGACAAGTGGAATGGCAACACCCAATAGCGTAAGCGCCGCCCGCCATGCCGCAGTCACGCGCTGCGCCAACCCTGCGGCAACCCCGACAAGCATTACCCCGGTCAGGCACAAAAGGAATTCTGCCAGCTGCAGCCTGAGATGGGTGAAAGGCGTGCCAAGGAGAGGCGCAGGAACGGCCACGGCGTAGAACACAAGCAATATGCCAGTCCCGGCCACCACACCTGTCGCGACCGTCACCGAAAAATCGGCCTCGGACTCACGCACCACCTGACTTGGCCGCCGTGCAAAAGCACCTGCCGCTGCTCCTCCGCGGCGCCGCGCCCAAGCCGCATCACCACGCAGAAAGAGCTCATGAACGGCAAACATGCCCCCGGCCAGAAAGAGCGGAATAATGTAATAAAACAAGCGGAAGGTCAGAATAACGCCAAGGATCTGCGGGGTGGGCAGATAGGGCCCGAGCGCCAGAAGCATTGCGCCGTCGAACACGCCCAGCCCACCCGGCACGCTCGCGACCAGACCGGCAGTGTAGGAGGCAATGTAGATGGCGAGAAATGCCGGAAAGCCGATTGCCGCTTCGGGAGGCAACAGGACGTAGGCAATCATCGCTGTCATCGCCATGTCGGCGGCGCTGACAATGACCTGCGCCACAGCCACACGGAAACCCGGCACGTCGAGCGTGTAACGCCAGATACGCATCTGGCGATATCGCAATGACACGCCGAGATAGGCGAGCACGCAGAGCCAGGCCGCTGCACCACCCAGTTGCAAGACCAGATGGGGCAGATGAGCCACAAGCGGGATATGGCCGGGCTCGAACAGGAACACGCCGCCTATGAGCGCCATCGCACCAAGCAGATAGGTGGTGGAACAAAAGGCAATGATCTGGGCGATACCGCCGGGCGACACCCCCCAGTTTCGATAGAGCCGAAAGCGCACGGCAGCGCCGGAAATGGCCGAGCAGCCTAGATTATGTGACAGCACATAAGAGCAGAACGCCGCAAAGGCGGTCCGCAGGAACGATTGTCTCGATCCGATATGGTAGCAGGCCAAACGGTCGTAGAATGACAGGATGAAGTAGGACAGGAAGGTGCAGCCCACCCCAGCCAGCAATGCCTGTGCCGGTATGGCCTGAAGAGCACCCCTAATCTGGGCAAGAGAGAGCGATTTAAGCTCTTTCTGGATAACGTAGATCGCCGCCACCAGAAGAATGAGCCCCAGCAGCGCTGGAAGACGACAGGCCACGCGTCGCCAGGGGCTCGCAGGTTTGGCCTCACCTTCCTCACAGCACGGTGTTGTCTGTTCCTGAACGGTCATAAACCCTCAATCAAGGCTGCTGATCGTCTCTTCACCTGTCAATTATTGGCATCAGCCACGGCAACATCGCGGGCAAGGGCATTTTCGATCAGCGCCACCGTTTCCGGCAGGCCGAAAAGCGAAGCGAAGATGCCAAAGCGCGGTCCCTCGGTCTGCCCGAGCAAAACCTCGTAGAGACACCCGAACCACGCCCTTAGCGGCTGGATCTGATGTTTCTTGCCAATTTCAAAGACGATATCCTGAACCTGAACAGGAGATAGTCCGGGGTCTGCCAGTTTCAAGGCGTCTGCCAGATCCTGCAGGGCAACGCGCTCCAGATCGGTCGGGGCACGGAACGTTTTGGCCGGGCGGACGAACTCCTTGAAATACACCAGAGCGTGGCCGACCAGACGATCGACATAGGGGTGCGTCTCCGGCGAGAGGCTCGGGTCGTAACGGCGCAGGAATTTCCAGAGGGTATCGCTGGTCTCGGCATTGGCGACCGAGGCCAGATTCAGCAGGGCCGTGAACGAGACCGGGCTGGAAAGCCCCTTGTCGAGCGTGCCGCCATGAATGAACCAGGCCGGGTTGGCGCGCAGCGTGGTCTCGTCTTCCGTCTCGACAGCCTTGTCCAGATTGGCCAGATACTCGTCCATGGCCCGCGGGATGACATCGAAAAACAGGCGCTTGGCGCGTGTTGGCTGATTGAACATGTACTGCGCGAGACTCTCGGGCGGCGCGTAATGCAGCCACTCCTCGATCGACAGACCATTCCCCTTGGACTTGCTGATCTTCTGGGCGTTCTGGTCCAGAAACAGCTCATAGGTCAGGCCCGCGGGCGGGGCCTTGCCAAGGATACGACAGATCTTGCTGGACAGCTTGACGCTATCGATCAGGTCCTTGCCCGACATTTCGTAATCCACGCCAAGTGCATACCAGCGCATGGCCCAGTCGGCCTTCCACTGCATCTTGGCATGACC
>NZ_AYXS01000012.1:105202-105480 GCF_000505765.1 Asaia sp. SF2.1
ATCGGATCGACCTTGGTCACGGGCACCTGCATGACCTGACCTGTGCGCGGATGAATGGGCAGCACAGGCGAATAGGTCGCGCGACGTTCGGCACCCAGCGTGGGCGCAATGGTCGCCACGACTTGGTCATGCACCTCAAGCATACGGCGCAGCGCCGCATCGAAACGGCCCGATGTGTAATACTCGGTTGCGGACGCAAACTCGTACTCGAAGCCGAAACGGTCGAGGAATTCGCACAGCATCGCGTTGTTATGTGCCGAGAAACTCTCGAATCTGCC
>NZ_AYXS01000012.1:105532-109874 GCF_000505765.1 Asaia sp. SF2.1
GAACGGATCAGGGATACGGCTCAGCGGCAGGCCGAGATGCTGCGCCAGCATCTCCTGATTGGGGACATTGCCCGGAACCTTGCGCAGCGCATCCATGTCATCGCTGAAAGCCAGCAGACGTGTCTTGCGTCCCGTCAGGCGTTCATAAGCCAGACGCACCCAGGTCGTGCGTGCGACTTCACCGAAAGTGCCGATATGAGGCAGGCCGGACGGGCCATAACCGGTCTCGAGCAGGGCCGGAGCATCGCCGCCTCGTGCCTCGACATGGGCCACGATTTTTCGCGCCTCCTCGAACGGCCATGCTTTTGGCAGGTCGAGGGCGTCTGGAGTGAGGGTGGCGTTGTTTTTTGCAATGCTGGACATGATTGGTCGAAAACTAGAAATAGTTCCGCCCCGGGTCAAGCAAGTTGGCGTTAGCCCCTCTTCTTCGCAGGCTGCCCAACGCGCCCATTCCACCCCGCTTCCGGTCGCATATGGCGAAGGAAACGCTCTGCTGGCGGGCGAGCGCGAGTGCGTCTATGGTCAGTGTGATGCCCACACCCTCCCGCGCCTTACCTTATGATGCCCCTGCCCTTGTAACGACCAGAGCGCGGGCGTCGGTTCTGACACCGGATGGCGAGCTTCTCTCCCTCGATGCAAACGAGGCGGCGCAGCTGCTGGCGACGCTCCCCCCGCCGCTGCTGATTCACGGTCCGGCCACAATCAGGAGACTGGGCCTCACGCCACCGGGTCAGGTCGTGCCGTGGTTCGATCTGCTCGAACTGTTCCTGTTTCTCTTTCCCACACGCCCTGTCGTGCCGACACCTCGGGGTATGGCTCTGGCGTTGGGGATGATGGCCCCTGACCCGTGCGAGGCCGATTTTCTGCATCAGCTTCTCGAAATGCTGCGCCAGAGCCTCACCCGTCTGGCAGAGACGGGCGAGGTGGACACCATGCGGGCCCTGCTTCCGCTTCTGTCCCGTGCAGGCTGGGCCTGGGCGGCGTTTGTCGAGACGGAACTGGCCGCAACCCCCTCGAGACAGCGCCATCCTTACGAGGCGTTGCGCGTCTGGCGGCGGCTGCCGCGCTGGGAGGAGATGGCGCAAAGACCACCGCCGGGAAGCCGCCCCGTCAGCCCGGTCGAGGCGCGTACCCGCCTCTCGGCCATTCTGGGTAACAAGGCCGAGACGCGCCCGGGACAGGCTGATTATGCCTCGGCCGTGACCCACGCCCTGACCCCACGCGAAGGATTCGGGATACCGGAAATCGTGCTGGCGGAGGCCGGAACCGGGACAGGCAAGACACTTGGCTATATTGCCCCGGCAAGCGTCTGGGCCGAACAGAATGATGGACCGGTCTGGATCTCCACCTATACGCGGCATCTGCAACGGCAGATCGAGCAGGAGCTGCACCGCCTCTATCCCGATGATGCCGAACGCCGAAACACAGTCGTTCTGCGCAAGGGACGGGAAAACTATCTCTGCCTTCTGAACATGGAAGACGCAGTCAACACGCTGGCGTCGAGGCCCAACCCCTCACCTGCTGCACTTGTCGGCCTGTCCATGCTGGCCCGCTGGGCCGAAGCGACCGAAGATGGCGATCTGATGGGGGGCGACCTACCGGGCTGGTTTGGCGATATCTTCGGCACCAGCACGATCTATGGCATGGCTGACAGACGGGGCGAGTGTATCCACGGCGCCTGCCCGCATTATCAGACCTGCTTTGTCGAACATTCCATTCGTCGGGCACGCGGCGCCAATCTCGTGATCGCCAATCATGCTCTTGTACTGTCGCAGGCAAGCTGGGCCAGCCTTGCACGCGACGATGTGCCTGATGAGGACCAGCTTCCAACGCGCTATTTCTTTGATGAGGGGCATCATCTGCCTGAAGCGGCAGATAGCGCGTTCTCGCTCGCCCTTTCGGGACTGGAGGCGGCAGAGCTGCGACGCTGGCTGCTTGGCGCCGAAGGCAGCCGCTCGCGCGCGCGCGGATTACGCCGGCGCCTGGAGGACCTCGTTGCCACCTCCCCGGCGCTGGAATCGCCGCTGGATGCCATCCTCTCCGCGGCCCATGCCCTGCCCGCACCGGGCTGGCTCGGTCGCCTCAATGGCGAGGATGACGCAATGGAACCGGAAGTGCCGGAGCTGATCACCAACAGCGCCGAGCAGTTTTTCCGTGCGCTCAGAGCCCAGCTC
The DNA here is from genome assembly GCF_000505765.1 of Asaia sp. SF2.1. Lineage (NCBI taxonomy): Bacteria > Pseudomonadati > Pseudomonadota > Alphaproteobacteria > Acetobacterales > Acetobacteraceae > Asaia > Asaia sp. SF2.1. The sequence continues at coordinate 107,707 of NZ_AYXS01000012.1, forward strand.
GAAGCCCGTCGCATTGGCGCAGCGGGACAGGACACGTCCGAATGTGAGCTCCACCCGGCTGGTGAGACGCTCAGGGGTGCGGCAGATCCTTTCGATACTGCGCTACGACGCCTGCTCACGCCGCTCGAAACCCTCGTCGAACGACTCAAGGCCCTGCTGAGCGAGCCGGATGACGCGCTGGAAGCGGCGCAGAGGCTGCGTATCGAGGCCATGATACGCTCTATCCGCCGGCGGGCCATTTCGCGTGTAGAGGGCTGGATTGCCATGCTCGACACCGTGCTGGGCGACACGCCTGAATCGGGAAGCGCGTTCATCGATCTCATCAGACTCGAATATGTCCCCGGCCGCCCGGGCGAGCGCGATATCGGCCTGCACCGTCACTGGCGCGACCCGACCATTCCCTTTGCCTCGGTCATGCAGGGGCCGGCGCATGGTATCCTGATCACCTCGGCCACATTGCGTGACCAGACGCCCCCGCAGGGTGAGAGCGGCCCTGACCCCCGTCTGGTCGAACAGGGCTGGCAGGCAGCCGAGACGCGGCTGGGCACGCCGCATTTCATCAAGCCGCCCATGCGGGCCTCGCTGCTCAGCCCATTCGATTACGCCAGCCAGACACGCGCGCTGATCGTCACGGATGTTCCCCCAAACGATCTCGATGCGCTGGCAAGCGCCTACAGGCTGCTTTTCATGGCAGCGGAGGGAGGCGCACTGGGGCTGTTTACCGCCATCTCCCGTCTGCGCGCCGTGCATCAGCGGATTGCGGCACCTCTGGAGGAAGCAGGCCTGCCGCTTTACGCGCAGCATGTCGATACGATGGATAACGCCACCCTGGTCGATATCTTTCGCACCGAACTCCATTCCTGCCTGCTCGGCACAGATGCGATGCGCGACGGCGTGGATGTGCCGGGTCAGGCGCTGCGTCTGGTCGTTTTCGAGCGTACACCGTGGCCGCGCCCCGATATCCTGCATCGCGAGCGGCGCAAGGCGCTCTCCCCCGACGACCCGCGCGATTACGACGACCGTCTCACGCGCATGAAACTGCGTCAGGCTTTTGGCCGGCTGATACGCAAGGGCGATGACCGCGGGGTATTCGTCATTCTCGATCGACGCATGCCCTCACGCCTCCTTTCCGCTTTCCCTGAAGGCGTCGCTGTCGAGCGTGTGAGTCTCGCGCAGGCTGTGCGGCAGATCGGGGAGTTCCTCCCTCATGAGCCTCACGCCGTAACGGAAAGTGATCCGCACGATGTCTGACACAGCCCTCGTGACCATATTCGGGGATGTCCTCATCCCCAACGGGGCGGAGACTCCCGAGATGGGGGCGACCGGGCCAGGAACGCCCGGAATGGGGACAAACGGGACAACTGATAGCCTCACGCCGAATACCGACAGCCCCATTCGCGGCACGGTTCTGGAGGACACTGGGCAAACCCTGCTCGGCATCGATCCGCAACGCCGCCTGTTGCTCAATGCACCTGCCGGGTGGAACCTGCTTCAGACAGCGCCCGCCGTGTATCAACTGCGCGATACCTCTGGCGCCATCTGGTCGCACGCCCCTGACGGCTCACGCGATCTGGTCATGGAACGCGCCAGCTGGGGCGAACTTGTTTGCCTCAGCCTGCGCCGCTTCCCGGTCATCGCGCCAGCACAGATATCATCCGAGCCCGTGCCGCGTCTGTTGCATTACATCTGCAATGATGTGGCGACACTGGACCCCGCCATTGCAGCCAATATCGAGCGCACGGCCCAGATGAATTCGGGATGGTCGCTCAGGCTGTGGGACGAGGCTGCACGTTTCGATTTCATATCCGAGCATTATGGCTGGGAAGTGCTGAAAATATACCTGATGATTGGCGGGGAATACGGCGCCGCCAAGGCGGATTTCTTCCGTTATCTGCTAATCTACAAGCTGGGCGGGGTTTATCTCGATCTCAAATCGACGACGTCACGTCCGCTGGATGAGATGATACGCGCGGATGATGCATATCTGATCTCGCAGTGGAACATGTCAGGCTCCGGACTGCACAAGGGATGGGGCATTGGTGCCTCGATCGCCTATGTTCAGGGTGGAGAATACCAGCAATGGTTTCTCATCGCCCGGCCCGGTCATCCTTATCTGAGGCGGGTGATCCAGCTCGTGATGACCAAGATCCTGACCTACCGCCCCGAGG
>NZ_AYXS01000012.1:109971-116377 GCF_000505765.1 Asaia sp. SF2.1
CTATCCAATCAGAACCGCTTACCCACACAGAGTATTCGATGCTGAAAGCGAGGGGCTGGTCTATTCGGTCATCGAGGATCATCGTGCACGCAGCGGCAGCAACTACCGCGAAGCCCGTACGCCCATCGTGACCGGAAACGAGTCCTATCGCCTGTAAGGTGGGCAGCCTTCGCGCAGCCAGACACGCAACACATTGCACGATAGAAAAAGGCCGTCGAACCTAAGGTCCGACGGCCTTTAACACAGGGCGTTCGCGCCCCGTTACACGAGGCGCATCATCCGTGTGAGGCAGGATCAAAAATTGACCCCGGCCTGAAGGAAGACATAGCGGCCATAATAAAGATCGCCATAAAGACCGGCAGCACTGTTGGTCGAGGCATCGGCCACGAAGGGCGGCTGCTTGTCGAACAGGTTGTTCACACCGGCCTGGAACGTCCACTTGTTCAGACGATAATCAATCGTCAGATCATGCGAGAACACGCCGGGGGTCTTGTAGCGTCCATAACCAAGGGCCGTGCTGAGATCCTGCGATCCGTTGTTCCACACCATGCCACCCGTATATTTCATCATATAAGTGACACCCCAGTTGCCATGCTGCCAGTTGACCGTGGCGTAGTCGCGCACACGCGGCTGGCCAGTGCCCGACTGGTACATCAGACGACCGGCATAGTTGTACCACTGTCCGCCCGGCTCGTTCTGCTGCAGGTAGCTGATGAGCTGCTGGAAGTTGTTGCCCAGCGTCACCACATCTTTGGGTGTTACACGGATACGATAATCAAGGTCGAAATCGATACCGCTCGTGCGCAGACCGCCGATATTGGCATAGTAGTCCGTCACGGAGTTCAGCTGGCTGGTGCTCGAAACGCGCGTGATGTTGTCGCAGTAATTGGTGCTGGCACCTGTGTAGCACTGGTCAAGAATATACTGTGAACTCAGATACGAGATCATGTTCTTGATCGTGTAATGCCAGTATTCCACCGAAGCGGAAAGACCCGGCACCCAGCGCGGTGTGATCACCGTACCGATTGTGTAGGTGCGGCCGGTTTCCGGCTTCAGCGAGGCGTTACCACCATAAAGCGTCGGCACCTGACCCGAGTTTGCCGCAACGAAGGTTGACGTGTTGATGCCCTGCTTGGCGCAATTGGCCACGACATTGGCCGAAAGCGAGCCATAGGAGCTGGCCTGGGCGCAGGGGTCGGTTGCCGAGGCGTAACCAAGGCTGCCACCTGAATAGAGCTCATACACATTCGGCTGGCGATAGGAGCTGCCAATGGTTGCGCGGAAACGGATATCTCGGATCGGCGCCCAGTTGATCGAGGCCTTCCAGTTCTTGGTGCCACCAAAGGTGCTGTAGGACGAATAGCGCCCCTGCGCATCGATGGTCAGGTCCTTCGCGAGGAAGACGTCGCGCAGAAGCGTCGCCTTGCCTTCAAGATAACCTTCCGTGACGTTGAACCCACCGCCGGTATAGGAGGCCGAGTTGGTGAGCGTGTCGCCTGACGCCACAACAGCATCAGGATGATAGGCAAGCTGCTCGCCACGATGTTCCATGCCCAGCGCAAAGCCCAGATCGCCGCCGCCCTTCCAGGGCATGGTGGCAACATGGTTGTTGTGCATACGCAGGTTCAGGTCGCGCAGCTGGTAATAGTAATGATCATGGCTCGTGTAGTTCGAATAAGCCGCAGCAGCTGAGGAAAGGGGCTTGAACGGATCGGACAGCACACAACCGGCAGAGGCCTGACAGACCGACGGGTTATAAACGAGCGCAGAACTTGAATCGGTCGGATCGACTTGCTGCAGACCGTATTCCTGCAGAAGCTTGGCATAGTTGCCCACACCCGACATCTGCGATGTCACCTGGTTCCAGCCATAGGTGTAGGACAGATCGTACATCCAGCCATGGGTGATCTCGCCCTTGGCGCCTGCAATGGCGGTGTAGGTGTCGGTCGCTGTCTCGGTACGACGGTTACCCCATTCGCCGTAACGCTTGTACATCAGCACGTCTTCGCCAAACGTGTTGTATGGCGCATCGGCCGGGATCACGAGGCTGGACGGCAGGTTGGACGGGTAGATGCTGCCCGTCATGGGCTCCGGCGCCAAGGTGGTGCTGGAGGTACGGTGGCTGTACTGGAAATTGGCATAGGGCGTGAAATGGCTGTTCACGTCATAATGCGCGTCGAAAGACAGCGTGGAGTTCTGCAACGAGTTGGTCAGGGATTGCTGCGAGCCATAATTATAGCGATCTGCAGAGGTGGCCGTGTGGTAGCCGGTCCCACTGGCATTAGGGATATAAGTCCCTGAATCGGTGAAATACTTGCCCGTCGTCGGGATTGATGAACCATAGAGCAGGTCGGACGCATCGGTCGGATCGTTGATCTGCACATTGCGTGACCAGGCGCGGTTGCGCTGCATGATCCCGCTCTTGGTCATGTATGACCCGAACAGTGTCACGTTGCCCTTGCCGTGATCGAAGTTCCAGCCCTTGTAGCCGGAAATCTGACCCGTCTGGCCGTCACCGACATCGGTAATCCCGCCGCGAACGGTAATGTTCGCGTCATTCAGGTCATGGCGCATCTTGATGTTGATCACGCCTGCAACGGCGTCGGCACCATAGAGTTCGGAGCCGCCATCCTTGAGGATTTCGATGCTCTGAACCTGATAGACGTTGATCGTGTTCAGATCGACGCAGCTGTTATTGCCGTTGAGCGTGGTGCGCTTGCCATCGATCAGCACCAGCGTGCGGTTCTGGCCAAGGTTGCGCAGATCCACGCAGGACGACCCGCCCGTACCGTTCGTCTGCGAATTATAGGTGCCCGACGAACCGACGGAAGGCAGGCGCTGCAGATAATCGCCTACCGTGGTGGCGCCTGTCTGCAGGATCTGCTTGGACGTAACGATCTGGACCGGGTTGGCATTGGCGTTGTTCGAGGTGCTCAGCGCCGAACCGGTCACCACAATATTTTCACTGCCACCCCGCGCCCCACGACCGGAAACCGGCGCGAATGTGTCGTTGCTGGCCGAGATCGAACGGACGCCAGCGCCCTGCGCCGCAGGGCGGACAAGCGGCGCAGCCGAGGCTGCCGGAGCGGTTGTCGCCTGGTTCCGCGCAGCGACAGTGGTCTTTTTGGCCGTGCGCTTATGGGCCTTGTGTGAGGATACAGCGGCAGATTGGGCAGCGTGGGCGAGTTGCGCCTGCCCCAGGACCAGACCTGCACCAACTGTGGAGACAAGCAGCAATCGCCGCTTGTTCTTGATCATGTTCATCGTGTTTTCGACCTCCAAAAGGCGTTCTGAGGCCGAAAAGATTTCACAAACGAAATTACGTCCAGAGGCATATTTGGAATCACGAGTCATAAACTCGTCACATTGTATTTTTGCCACACAGTTACTTACTAACGTTGTATTTTGAACTCAAATATTACTTTCGGTTGTTAGTTAATACTTTTCGACACAATGCGTTCTAGATCGAAATGCGACGGGCCTGACCCTGAATCGGGGGGTGAATGGACGATCCCCTCCCCCGTTACGGAAAGCCGTCGCACCACGACTAACCGAGAAAGATGCAACGTGGCGCCGCACGACAACCCACGCTCGCTCAGGCCAGCTCCGTGCCCGAGATAGCTTCAGCCCAGGTAATCAATGCGGCGATGACATCGTCAGAGGGATTGCCCGCCAGATACCTCGATGCGCTGCGCGTTGACCCAGCGGTTATCGTCCGAGAGAAGCGAGGCGATCATCGGGCCGATATCATCAGGCAGGCCGACACGCCCCAGCGCCGTGTTCTGGGCGATATGACGGGCAATCTCGGGATTGTCCCGCACGGCGCCACCGGAGAAATCAGTCTGTATGGCGCCGGGTGCCACGACATTGACCGTAATGCCTCGCGGGCCGAGTTCCTTCGCCATATAGCGCGTCATGGTCTCGATCGCGCTCTTCATCGAGGCATAGACGATGCGACCCGGAAAGGTGAAACGTGTCAGGCCGCTGCTGATATTCAGAATACGTCCGCCATCCGCGAGCAAAGGCAAGAGCGCCTGCGTCAGGAAGAATGGGCCCTTGAGATGTTCGCCATACATGCGGTCGAACTCGGCCTCGGTGGTATCTGCCAGGCCGCCATTATGGGCACTGCCGGCGTTATTGATCAGATAGTTGAAATGAGACAGGCCCCATTGGCCCAGAATGTCCTTCACCTGCCCGGCAAAGGCGCTGAAACTGTCGCTGCTGGCCATATCGAGTTTGAGCGTGGCAGCCTTTACACCGGATCGCTCTGCCAGAGCGACAACGGCCTCCGCCGCCTCCCGATTACCCTGATAGGTCAGAATGACGCCGATGCCTCTCTGGGCGAGAGCCTCGACGGTGGCTCGGCCCAGGCCACGGCTACCGCCCGTTACAAGCGCGATGCGTTGAATGGAAGTCATGGTGATATCCTCTCGTTTCGATACGCAGAGGAGACCATGCGCACTGGCTTGCGATAAGCCGCCCATTCCTGTCATCATTATTCACTAGAACAGAACAATCGGCGGGGCGCGCTCATGGACAGACTGGCCTGTATCGAGCTTTTCCTGCGCGTCATCGAGCGCGGCAGCTTCAGCGCTGCGGCCTCTTCCTGCGGTGTTTCTCGTCCCGCTGCGAGTGCTGCCATCCAGGCGCTGGAACGTCGTCTTGGCACAAGGCTGTTGCATCGCTCCACACGTCACGTTCAGCCCACAGAGGAAGGCAAACTCTACTACGCTCATTGCCGCTCGATCGTCGCTTCACTCGAAGAGGCCGACCGGTCCATTGGCTCGGCGCTGAGCGGCGTGATCCGTCTTGATACGGTCGGGCATCTTGCACGCACCATTATCCTGCCCGCCCTTCCCGATTTCCTGTCCCGTCATCCGGGGCTTACCGTGCATCTGGGCGAAGGCGAAAGGCTCGTCGATCTTTTGCGTGAAGGCGTGGATTGTGTGGTACGTGGCGGCCCCTTGCCCGATAGCGACATGATGGCTCGCCCGCTCTGCCTGCTTCCGGAAATCACGGTGGCCAGCCCAGATTATCTTGCCCGCCATGGCACCCCCCGTGACCCGGATGATCTGGGCGGGCATTGCATGATCGGCTTTGCCTCGTCCCGCACGAAGCAGGTCCTGCCGCTGGAATTCAGCGTTGGCGGCCAGCTCGTCGAGCGTATCTTGCCGGCACGGCTTCTCGTTTCCGGCGCAGAATCCTCGGCGACAGCAGCGTGCCTCGGGCTTGGTCTGGCCCAGGCGCCGCGTTATCGCTTCGAGGCTGAACTGGCACGTGGCGCGCTGGTCGAGGTGCTTTCTGCATTTCCTCCGGCCCCGACGCCCCTGACGCTTCTCTACCCCAGCAACAGGCAGCTCCCGCCGCGCGTACGCGTCTTCATGGACTGGCTGATCGACATCTTTTCTGCGTTCGACAGAAACAATCGCAAGCAGGCAGAAAGCGGGCAGACAGAAAAATGAAACGCCTGTTTTCCGGCCTCACGTTTTGAACGGAGGGGTTAAGGTCATCTCATGCTGTTCGATCTTCCCTCCCACGACACGCTCTATCAGGCGCTCCTTGCGCGCGATGCCCGATATGACGGACGGGTTTTCGTGTGTGTTGGAACGACGGGAATATTCTGCCGTCTGACATGCCCGGCACGCAAACCCCTCGCCACCAACTGCACCTTTCGCGACAGCGTGCGCAGCTGCATCGAGGCCGGGTTCCGCCCTTGCAAGCGATGTCATCCGCTCCATGGCGGCGCCGCTCATGACCCCCTCATTGCCGGGTTGCTCGAAAGGCTCGATGCCAATCCGGGTCGGCGCTGGAACGAGCAGGATCTCGTGGCCCTCGGGCTGGACCCCTCAACTGTAAGACGCAGCTTCAAGCGGCACTTTGACATGACCTTTCTGGATATGGCCCGGCAGCGTCGCCTGCGCGACGGCTTCCTGATCCTCTCACAGGGAGAGCCAGTCATAGCGGCCCAGCTCGACTCAGGATTTGAGTCGGCCAGCGCCTTCCGTGAGGCCTTTTCCAGACTGATCGGTTGTGCGCCAGGCACGCTGCAACAGGGCGGCCTGCTTCAGGCCAGCTGGATTGCAACGCCGCTGGGCGACATGCTGGCGGTATGCTCGACGCGTCACCTGCACCTTCTCGAATTCATTGATCGCAAGGCCCTCCCACGCGAACTCAAAGCCCTGCAAGCGGCGCTCAAATCACCTCTCGGGCTCGGCAGAACCCAGGTGACAGAGCAGGCACATGCGGAACTCGACGCCTATTTCGCGGGTGTATCGGCCCGCTTCGAGACACCCCTCGCCCCCTCGGGATCCGAGTTCACGCGCCGGGTTCATCGCGCCCTTCAGGACATCCCACCGGGCGAAACACGTAGCTATAGCGCCCTTGCCCGCACCATCGGCCACCCGGG
>NZ_AYXS01000012.1:116415-116896 GCF_000505765.1 Asaia sp. SF2.1
TGCAGTTCGAGCCGTGGCACGCGCGAATGGCGCCAATTGCATCACGCTCATGATCCCGTGCCATCGGGTGATCGGCGCAGATGGCACCCTGACAGGCTATGGCGGCGGATTATGGCGCAAGCAACGCCTGATCGAGATCGAGCGCTCATTCGGCGCCCGGATCACAGCATAGGTTCTGACATCTCATTTTCCTGCCGGTGACACCTGCTGCCCCAGCCGGAATACCGGCATCATGGCAGTGCGGCGAACACAAGAAATCCATGACAGGCGCGTTATCTCTGCGCTCGACCGAACCAAACAGTGGCAAGGCTGACAAATGAGGCTGGCGCGGCTTTCAAGAAAAGACCTGCACACAGAGGGCACCGGGGTCACATAAGCGTAGCGGACCGGCAATAGCGATACAGTGGCTAACGATGCACAATAGACGTGCCCCGCCGCCCCGCCCTTTCGTTACGATAGTGTTACTTGATGCGACATAGCG
>NZ_AYXS01000012.1:116993-124853 GCF_000505765.1 Asaia sp. SF2.1
CATGTCTTTTCCTCAGCCGCCATCAAGACTACCCGTTCAGGTGCCCTCAGGGATAATCAAGTTTGGCGTAGTTGCCCTTGGTGCTGTCGCGATCGTTGCTGTGCTCAATCCATTCTACCAGATCGCTTCAGGCTATTGCGGCATCCTGACCAATTTCGGTTCGGTCCAGCCCAACGCTCTCGAGCCCGGGCTGCATATCGCCATACCGGTCTATCAGAAGATCATTTCAGTCTCGACCCAGCCGCAGACCATCACCTCGCATGAGCAGGCTGCCACGCACGACCTTCAGGACGTCCGCACGTCTGTCTCGGTAACGTTCCACATCGCACAGGCTGATGCCCCGGGTTTTTATCGTGATTTCCGCACGCTGGACATGCTCGCGCGCCGTATCATTGAGCCCACGGTTTCGAACGATGTGAAGGCCATTACGGCCAATTATAATGCCGAGGAACTCATCACGAAGCGGGATCTGGTTGACGGGCAGATCAAGGATCTGATCATCCGGTCGCTTCAGCCCTACCACCTGACCATTCATTCGGTGAACACAGCGAATTTCGCCTTTTCAACGGCCTATGCACAGGCCATTGAGGCCAAGCAGGTCGCCCAGCAACAGGCGCTTCAGGCCCAGTATACGCTGCAACAGACGCAGATTTCGGCGCAGGCGCAGGTCGTACAGGCCAAGGCGCAAGCCGACGCCGCCATCGCCACAGCGCAGGGACAGGCGCAGGCACTACTGGTGACCTCGCAGGCGCAGGCAAAAGCCAATAGCCTGGTCTCTCAATCCCTGACGCCGGCGCTGTTGCAGCAGAAGGCGCTTGATCGCTGGTCAGGCACCATGCCGACCTATCTGAGCGCAGGCGCTCCCCTGCCCTTCATCGGCACCATGGATGGCGTCCAGAAATAAGGCGACAGCCCCTCTTTGATGGCAGGTCTTTCTTTCGGGGACGGCCCGTCCTCACGTCGGCGCTCATCCGGCCTTCTCTCCTAGCTGGAACACAGATCGGATATGCGGTCGAACGAGGATCACTTCCTGCCTGATCCGGCACGTTCTCTGCCTCTGCGACCATCGAGGGGACCAACGCTACAAATCTGACGGGTCATGTCCAAAGCTGCGATCCCGACCCGTTTACCTGTCCCCCTAAGGTGACGAAGCCTACGGGCAGTGATCTCGCCAGTAGGCCACCCATGAAAAAACCGCCCTGTCTTGCGACAGGGCGGCTCTTTCGTAACCTCGATGGAAAGGCGCTGGATCAGAAATCCATATCGCCCATGCCACCCATGCCACCCGGGCCACCGGCCGGAGCGGCCTTCTTCTCGGGCTTCTCGGCAACCATGGCTTCCGTGGTGATCAGCAGGCCAGCAACCGAAGCTGCATCCTGCAGAGCCGTACGGACAACCTTGGTCGGATCGATGATGCCAGCGGCCACCAGATCCTTGTACTCGGCGTTCTGTGCGTCGAAGCCGTGCGTGTACTCGTTGATCTCGAGCACCTTGCCAGCGATGACAGCGCCATCTTCACCAGCATTGAACGCGATCTGACGCAGCGGAGCCTGCAGGGCCTTGCGGATGATGTCCGCACCAACGCGCTGGTCGTCGTTCTGGAAGGACAGGTCCTTCAGGGCAACGGAAGCGCGGGCAAGAGCCGTGCCACCACCCGGAACGATGCCTTCTTCAACAGCGGCGCGGGTTGCGTGCAGCGCGTCATCAACGCGATCCTTGCGCTCCTTCACCTCGACTTCGGTGCTGCCACCGACGCGGATGACGGCAACGCCACCAGCCAGCTTGGCCAGACGTTCCTGCAGCTTCTCACGGTCGTAGTCCGAGGTGGTTTCCTCGATCTGCGCGCGGATCTGTGCACAACGGCCCTTGATGTCGTCCGTGTTACCGGCGCCTTCAACGATCGTGGTGTTTTCCTTCTCGATATGCACCTTCTTGGCGCGACCGAGCATGTCGAGCGTGACGGTTTCGAGCTTGATGCCGATGTCTTCGCTGATGACCTGGCCGCCCGTCAAGATGGCGATGTCTTCCAGCATGGCCTTGCGACGGTCACCGAAGCCAGGAGCCTTGACAGCAGCGATCTTGAGGCCGCCGCGCAGCTTGTTGACGACCAGCGTGGCCAGAGCCTCGCCATCGACGTCTTCCGCGATGATCATGAGCGGACGGCCGGACTGCACAACGCTCTCAAGCAGCGGCAGCATGGGCTGGAGCGAGGACAGCTTCTTTTCATGGATCAGGATGTAGGGGTTATCCAGATCCGCCATCATCTTTTCGGCGTTCGTCACGAAGTACGGCGAGATATAGCCGCGGTCGAACTGCATGCCCTCGACGACGTCGAGTTCGGTGTGGAGGCCCTTGGCTTCCTCAACCGTGATCACGCCTTCCGAGCCAACCTTCTGCATGGCCTGCGAGATCATCTCGCCGATTTCATGCTCGCCATTGGCCGAGATCGTGCCGACCTGAGCCGTTTCAGCCGGGGTCGTGATCTTGCGGGTGTTCGCCTTCAGCTCTTCGACAACGGCTGCAACAGCCTTGTCGATGCCGCGCTTCAGATCCATCGGGTTCATGCCAGCGGCAACAGCCTTGGCGCCCTCACGGATGATCGCCTGTGCCAGAACGGTCGCGGTGGTCGTGCCGTCACCAGCGATGTCGTTGGTCTTCGAGGCTACTTCGCGCACCATCTGGGCGCCCATGTTCTCGAACTTGTCAGCCAGTTCGATTTCCTTGGCGACGGAAACGCCGTCCTTGGTGATGCGCGGTGCGCCGAAGCTCTTGTCCAGAACAACGTTGCGACCCTTCGGGCCCAGCGTGACCTTCACAGCGTCAGCCAGGATGTCCACGCCACGCAGCATACGCTGGCGGGCATCAGCGCCGAATCTTACGTCTTTGGCAGCCATAATCTTTTCTCCAGTAGAGGTTCAGTGTGCGAAAATGGGGAGGCTGGAAATCAGCCGATCACACCCATGATGTCGCTTTCCTTCATGATCAGCAGCTCTTCGCCGTTGATCTTCACCTCGGTGCCGGACCACTTGCCGAACAGCACGCGATCGCCAGCCTTGACGTCCAGTGCTACCAGCTGACCCTGCTCATTGCGGGCACCCGGACCAACGGAGACGATTTCGCCTTCCATCGGCTTTTCCTTGGCGGTGTCCGGAATGATGATGCCACCGGCCGTCTTCTGCTCGCCCTCAAGGCGGCGAACGACGACACGGTCATGCAAAGGCCGAAAATTTGTCATGATGGATCGCTCCACTCTATCTCTAAGGCGGCGCCCTTGCTCAAAAGCAACGCCGCCGGTTTGCGCGCCCGCTAAGCCGCAGCGCGTTAGCACTCCCGTAGCGAGAGTGCCAAACAGGTAAGAGAGTCCCCGCCCAGCGTCAAGACCCCCGCCATATCTGCCATCCGAATTTCATCAAAAAATCAGTAAGCCGGCGCCCGCTCATTTTCCGGCCGGGGACGTTCGATCAGTTGCCCTCCTCAGACAAATGCCGCGCCCCTTCGAGCCGGGCACCATCGATCTCGCGCTTCAGACGGGCCTTTTCCTGCGTTGTTCTGGCGCGCTCGCCCTTGCTCTGCCCGAAAAGATGCCGGTTTTCGTCGGCCTGGCGAGCATCCTTCTCACGCGCCATACGTTTGCGTACCCGACGCAGGTTGACGATCTCTGCCATGTTATCGTTGCTCCTGATTAGAATGAACAAGCAAGAAGGAGGGCTGTTCCATGGGACGCCTGATATCCCTGACCGCCTCGGACACGCATCATTTTTCTGCCTATGAGGCAGGCGACGCCAAGGCACGTCGCGCTCTCGTGGTGGTTCAGGAAATCTTCGGCCTTACCGATCATATCCGTGCCGTGTGCGATGAACTCGCAGAACGTCATGGCTATCATGTGATCGCCCCTGCCCTGTTCGATCGTGCAGAGCGCGATGTGGTTCTCCCCTATGATTCCGATGGCATGACCGAGGGCCTCGCCTTGCGCGAGAAGATCAGCCCCGATGCATTGCAGGCCGATATCACCGCGGCTTGCCATGCCTTGAATCATCACGGTCACTCGAAGGTCGGCATACTGGGCTTCTGCTGGGGCGGTCTCGTAGCATGGGAGGCAGCGACCCGTACGCGCAACTTCGCGGCTGCCTGCACCTGGTATGGTGGCGGCATCGCAGCGCTCAGCCACGAAAAGCCCCATTGCCCGGTGCAATTGCATTTCGGCGGTGAGGACGACCATATCCCCCACACCGATATCAACACCATTCGCGAAAACAGGCCCGAGGTTGAGATCTTCGTCTATGACGACGCTGGCCACGGCTTTGGCTGCAATGATCGTCCGAGCTTCAACAAGCCGGCCCGGGACCTCGCCCATGAGCGCAGCATGGCGTTCTTCGAGGCCCATCTCTGATATCCCACACTCTCAGTCAGGAAATTCATCATGCCCGCAGACAGCACCAATCCGCTCGTTGACAGTCCTGAGCGCGACGCCCGCATTGCCGCCAAGGCAAAGGAACTCTGGGAAGCCGATGGCAAGCCCGGATGTGGGCCTGAAGCCTACCATGAGAATGCCTCGGAAATTATCGGCATGGAGGAGCACCCGCATGCGGGAGAGATTCCCGTGAAGGATCTGCCTGATCCGCAATTTGCTGATGTTCAGGTCGAGAATGCTGAGATCCAGCAAAATCTGGGAGAGTTTCCCGAGCGTCAGACCGACCAGGGGGACCGTGAGCATTTCCCGGAGAAACAGGATCAGGCCTGATCACGCCGGCCTCCATGGGAATTGGGCAGATGCTTGCAACGGTAAGACGCGAGAAGTGCTCCGCGCCAACAGGAAAAGGCTGGCCCTCACGGGTCAGCCTTTTTCGTTCCGGCCTATCGAGACAGGTCAGTTTTCAGCGCAGAACGCGGCCTGCAACGGCATCGAGCTTTGCCAGCATGGCAGGGTCCCGTGATGCAGGAGCTGTAATGATCGCATGATCCAGCGCCCGCTCCGCACCTGAAGGGCACAGACCACGCTTCTTGCCGAGTTCGGGAATGATGGCCTTGACCAGCGCCTTCGCCTTGGCGGCGTTCTGGGTCATGACGGCCACAACCGCGTCGACCGTCACCGAGTCATGGTCGTCGTGCCAGCAATCGTAATCTGTCACCATGGCAATGCTGGCATAACACATCTCGGCTTCACGGGCGAGTTTGGCCTCTGGCATGTTGGTCATACCGATGACCGAGCAACCCCACTGACGGTATAGCTCGCTTTCTGCACGGGTCGAGAACTGCGGCCCTTCCATCACGAGATAGGTTCCACCACGCACCATCGGCACGCCGATCTTTTCCGCCTGTTCGGCAATAACATCACCCATACGGCCCGAAACCGGATCGGCCATGCCGACATGGGCCACGCAGCCACGACCGAAAAAGGTCTTTTCACGCGCAAACGAGCGGTCGATGAACTGGTCAACCAGGACGAACTGCCCCGGAGGCAGATCCTCACGCAGCGAGCCGACAGCGGAAAGAGAGACAATATCGGTCACGCCGACACGCTTGAGCGCATCGATATTGGCGCGGAAATTGAGTTCTGACGGCGGAATGGGATGACCGCGGCCATGGCGCGGCAGGAACACGCAGCGCACGCCATCCAGTCGGCCGAACAGCAATTCGTCGGAGGGCTCACCCCAGGGGGTTTCGACCCGACGCCATTCCTTTTCTTCCAGACCGTCGATGTCATACAGCCCGGACCCGCCAATAAGGCCGATCACGGGTTCGATGGTCACGTTTTCAATCATGCCGAACTGCCTTTGCTCTGTGTCGGTAAATGTCGCGTTCAGGAACACCAGAATGGCTGGCTTCGCAACCTGTCAGTGTTTTCATTCTGCCCTGCATGGCCCTGTTCTAACGATTCTGATATGGCTCTAGGCTCTCAGGCTGGCGCAAGACCGGCTGGAACAGAATGTGGAGCTTGCCATGAGCGAGACCTTGGACCCCAAGACATTTGGCACCCTCATCCGGGACGACGTGCCTCATGACTCTTTCAAGGAAAAGGCGCGGCACTGGTTCGAGACCCTGCGCGACAAGATCTGCGCTTCGTATGAAGCCATCGAGGACGAGGCCGTCGCCAACAACTCGCCTGTCCTGCGCGATAAAACCGAGGCCGGGCGTTTCGTGCGCACAGCGTGGAACCGCAGTGAAGACCCCAACAGCGCCCTGCAGGGCAGCGGTGTCATGTCCGTCATGCGTGGCCGTGTCTTTGAGAAGGTCGGTGTCAATGTCTCGACGGTCTGGGGCGAATTCTCACCCGAGTTCCGCAAGAACATGCCCGGTGCCGATGTCGACCCCCGTTTCTTCGCAACGGGCATCTCGCTTGTGGCCCATCCATGCAACCCGCATGTGAGTGCAGCCCATTTCAACACCCGCATGATCATTACCAGCAATGGCTGGTTTGGCGGCGGCGGCGATATCACCCCCATGTTTCCCGACAGCGCTGAAGCGCAGGAAGATGCCGCCGCCTTCCACGAGACGTTTCGCAAGGCCTGTGAGCCTCACGACCCGACCTATTACGAGAAGTTCAAGGCCTGGTGCGACGAGTATTTCTTCCTGCATCACCGTGGTGAACCACGCGGGCTTGGCGGCATCTTCTACGATCATTTCAACAGCGGTGACGCCGAGACGGATTTCGCTTTCACGAAGGATGTCGGTCTGGCTTTTTACGAGGCGTATCCGCGTGCCGTTCGTGCGCGCATGATGCAGCCCTGGACCGAGGCTGATCGTGAGGCCCAGCTCATAAGACGTGGTCGCTATGTCGAGTTCAATCTGATACATGATCGCGGCACCGTGTTTGGCCTCAAGACTGGCGGCAACACGGAAGCGATCCTCATGAGCATGCCACCCGAGGTCAAATGGCCCTGATGGAGGTTGCTTCGGGGCAAACGCCCCGGGGCGTGGCGACACGATTTAGCCGCAATCATCTGGCTTACCGGCGCGTGCTGGCCAGACCGGCGGTGAAAGGGAAGAAGTGCGCTACAGGTTGACGTCTCACGTGACGGGTAAAAAGACGACCCGACGCAGCTTTCTCTCCGCTGTTGTCGCGACAAATCTGGCCACCATCCTTCCGGCCTATGCCTGGGAGGATGACGAACGGAGTGTCTCGACCTCGTCACTCATCGACTCACCCCGCCTGATTGTGGGTGGCGGTCCGGACTCCCTCCCCGGACAGGTTGCCCCGATGGTGGCGACCGCACTTGCAACCGGCCTCAATACGCCTCCCCCCATTGCCGTTCACTATGACATGGGACGCGACGGCGTCACGGCTGCCAATCTATTCGATAATGTCAGCCCCGAAGCGGATGGCGGCACCGCCATACTGGCACCCGGTGCTGCGCTGATCGCCTCGCTCTCCGGCGACGCGCGCGTGCATTTCGATTTCTCGCGCTGGGCTGCCCTGATTGTGGCACGCCGCCCGGTTGTGACGCTGGCCCGCGCCGAACTGCATCGCACCATACGCTCGCGCCTGAGTGGGCTGTTTCATGATCGGCCTGTCAGGCTCGCCGTATCCCATCCCACCGGCGTGGAGCTCTCCAGCCTTCTGGGGCTCTCCCTTCTCGGGCTTCATCCCTTGCCTGTCGCTGGCTACGCAAGCAAGGCTGAAGCGATGGAGGCCCTCAAATCCGGTCAGGTCGATGCCGTACAGCTTACACCCGGACCCGGGGATGATCTGGCCGCCGACATCGCGACAGCGCCGGAGGGGATCAAGCCGATTTTCTGCTCTGGCCCTACCGTAGCCAATGTAGCGGGCTTCGAAGCGACATATCTCATGGCCCGTGGTCACGCCCCGGCTGGTGCCCTGTTCGAAGCGTGGCGCGCCGTTTCCAGCGCCGCTGCCTCAGC
>NZ_AYXS01000012.1:124957-125745 GCF_000505765.1 Asaia sp. SF2.1
CAGGAGGCGATCCTAGACAGCGCCTTACGAAGCTGGAACGACACACAGCATCTCACGGTGGTAGCCGGTGCCGACGCCGCTCCCCTGTTGAACCAGTGCATGCCGGAGCTCACCTCGCTTCTGGCACTGCGGCGCTGGATCAACAACAATCAGCCGCGCTGGCGTCAGGGTCAGGAAACACGTCCCACCTGACGGCGCGTCAGATTATCTCGCGGGGGAAGATACAGCCGCGGATAACCGGCCCGAACTATGTCGCCTCAGAGACGATGACGCGCCCTGAGCAGGATCCTCACTGCGCCCTTGTTGCGTTTATGCGTGTGAACCACCGCAAGGATAAGGGGTCGCAGATCGCCCCGCTCCAGCCAGTGGGGTAATTCCTGACGGATCACGCCCCCCTCCTGACCGCTGCCGAGCCCGGTAATCACCTCCACACAGCGAATACCCTGCTTGCTTGCGGCGTGCAGAAAATGATGGAGCTTGTAAAAGGCATCCTGAGCAAAATGCCCGTGCAGGTCGAGCCGCTTCTGCGGCTTCATCTTGCCGGTCGCCAGAGCATTCCATGACGTTGTATCCAGACCCGGCTGCCGCCCGTTGATTTCGAGGCGGTCATGGGTAATGGCGGGTTTTGCGACAGGCGTTGCCACACGCATGACCTCACGCACTACATAGCGCGGCGCTGGCGAAGTCTTGCTGGTCTCAACGTCTACAGCGCCGGCGGCGTCACGCTGGGTGCTGCGCCCCGACGCAACGGGACGCATGTTTTTACCCCTCGACGCAGCACCGGAGCG
>NZ_AYXS01000012.1:125838-125986 GCF_000505765.1 Asaia sp. SF2.1
TCGTCCGGCGCGCCCGGCAGCACGAAGGGGCATGATCGTGCGCGTGAAGGCCTGCCACAACGTTTCATCTTCAGAACTCAGATCACGTCGCGACACGGCTGTTCCTTGGTGACGCGCACGAACACGCGTTCAGTTCTCAGGGCATTGC
>NZ_AYXS01000012.1:126052-141453 GCF_000505765.1 Asaia sp. SF2.1
GCCCTTATGGCGCATCCTGTTGTGTTTCCGGCGCCTTCAGAGGCGGCTCCGCAATAACCTGCTGCAATGGCACGCCCTGATACTTGCCTGTCAGGGTTTTGAGGAAAGCAACGATATCGTCAGCATCCTGCTTCGACAACGTTGCGTAGGGCGTCTGGTAACGGGCCATCTGACGCACGGCATCCGCCAGAGTTGCGGCACTGCCATCATGAAAATAGGGAGCCGTCAGCGCAACATTGCGCAAATTGGGCACCTTGAATTTCTGGTGGTCATCAAGGGCATGGGTGAAACCTTCACGCCCTGAGTCCACATCGGTCAGCCCTACCTTGCGATCCGTGAAATACGGACCTTCCAGCCCCATGACCTCATAGGCATCGCCGCCCACGGCCACGCCGCTGTGGCAGCCCGAGCAGCCAATCGCCTTGAAGCGCTCATAGCCGCGTTTTTCCTGCGCCGTAATCGCGTTGTTATCCCCCTTGAGATAAAGGTCGAACGGGCTGTCAGGAGTGATCAGGGTTTTTTCGTACTCGGCAATGGCATTGGTGACCGTGCGCTGATTGACAGCGTTGGGGCCATAAAGAGCCTCAAACGCCGTATGATATTCCGGCACGGCGGCAATGATGGCGGCCACGGCGGGCCAGTCATGCGACCCCATCTCCACCGGGTTGGTGACGGGTCCCGCCGCCTGGGCTGCGAGGTCGACAGCACGCCCATTCCAGAACTGGGCCACGTTGAACACGGCGTTATAGACGCTGGGCACGTTGATCGGGCCTTTCTGGCCATTGATTCCCGTTGCCGTGACGAGATTATCCACGCCTCCCTTGTCGAGCCCGTGGCAGCTTGCACAGTTGAGCTTGCCATCACCCGAAAGACGACGATCAAAGAAAAGCTGCCGACCCAGTTCGGCTTTCGTCCAGTCCACCGGCAAGCTTTCCGGGATAGGCTGAATGACCTCTCCCGCAAATTGCGGCGCAACCCCGGGCGTTGCGTAATAGCGACGACGCTGATCCGCCACCCAGGCCAGCACATCGCCACGGGCCTTTTCGGTCATGTAGGCATGCGGATGCATGAGCAGATAGGCCGCCGGCGGCATGCGGTTCTGGCTGATCACCTCCTCGATACGCGACAGTTGTTCAACCGAGGGCGGCTTGCCTGCCATGAACGCCGCAAGGATAGGCTCGAAACGGAAATGCCTCTGTCCCGCTACCAGATCGCGCTCCATGATCTGGTTGGCGAAAGGCAGCTTGAAATAGAACGGGAGATCCGCATTGCGCGTATGGCAGTAATCGCAGCGCGTTTCCTGAAATGCCTGAAACGCGGCCAATGCCTTGGGGTCATGCCATGTCGCGCTGCTCGTCGGCAGGCGCGGCGCACCCTGATGATCGAAATGAGTCAGATAAGCAATTGTGGCGCCATAGGCCGCAACCCCCGCGACCGCCAGTCCGGCAATGGTTCTTTTTACGCGTTTTTTCTTCCCGGCGGCGTCCGACAACCGACATTCTCCCAATTTGTGCAGATCGGTGCACCATGTCCAAACAGGTTGCGCCTGTCAAAGTATTGTTACCGATGACCTTAATAGGCATCGCCGATAGTGTTAATCTATTTTAACGATATGTCATCTCTGCATGGGCAGTACGTGGCTGATACATCGGCTCCGCCCTGAGGGACTACAGCAGTCGTTCAAGGTCATCCCGCCGTGCGATCGGGATGCGAGGCGTTACAGGATTGCCCCTCAGGAAGCTTCGTCATCTGTTTCGCCGAGAGCCTCGCGCAATCGACGCCGTGCGACGGAAACGTAGCGGGTGTCGATATCAATTCCGATCCCGCTGGCGCCGAGCTCATGCGCGGCCACCAGACTTGTTCCTGTCCCCATAAAAGGATCGAGCAGAACCGTGCGCTCGTCATAGCCATGCAGGGTCATGCACGCTGTTGGAAGCGCCACAGGGAAAGTTGCGGGATGGAGGAATTTCTCCTTGCGGTGGCGTACGGTCTCATACGGGATGAACCAGGTATTGCCCCGGCAGCGCCGGTCAACCGCATGGCGCCTGCGATTGATGTTCGACTTGTCAGTAAAGGGAACACCCGCAGCGAGACGCTGAAGCGGCACATCCCCCTGATGCGTCAGGTGAAAGACATGCTCGTGATTATGGTTGATAAAGCGCGTGGAATTGACCGGCTTGAAATGACCATAGGTCTTTTCCTCAATCGAGACAGACTTGATCCAGACGATATGGTTCTGCAGCACGAAAATATCGCGCAGCTGCGTGATCAGTTCGAATGGGAGCCAGGGCTGCGCCGATGAGCCGGCAATATTCAGAAAGAACGAGCCGCCCGGTTTGAGCACGCGGGCAATCTGGGCGCAGATGATCTGCATCCAGCCGATATAATCCTGCTCCTCCAGACGATCGTTATAGGTGCGGTAGGCAAGACCGATATTATAGGGTGGCGAGGTCACGACAATATCGACCGACGCCTCTGGCATACGGCGCATGACATTGAGCGCATCGCCACGTATCAGGGCGTGGGGGCCAATCGCCTCCCGACGCGCCCTGACCTTGTCATGCTTCATCAGGCGGGAGGATGCGGGAGCAGCACGACCATCCGGCCATGACTGCGCAGTTTTCCAGCCAGTGCCTCCGCCTCGGCACCCCAGCCGGTGAACAAATCCGCTCGTCCAACGCCCTTGATGTCGCTGCCGACATCCTGCGCGAAGACAAGATGCGTCCAGTGCCCCTCTGCCCCATCTGCCTGCGGCAGATGCGTGTCGATCCAGAGTGGCACGCCCAGCGGCAACACATTGCGATCGACTGCAACGGAGCGACCCGGCGTGAGGGGTATCCCCATTGAGCCGGGGGCACCGCGATCGAGCGGCACCGTATCGATACGCCGGAAGAACACGTAGTTTGGGTTTTGCTCCATGACGCTCTGGGCGCGATCGGGATGCGCAGCAAGCCAGGCACGCAGCGTCGCCAGCGACACATCCTGCGCCGCCATCTCACCCTGGCTCACCAGCACACGGCCAATTGGCACATAAGGCTCGCCATTCTTGGCTGCAAAGCCGACGCGACGCACGGAGCCATCGGTCATGACCAGACGCCCTGCCCCCTGGATCTGCAGAAAAAACAGGTCCTCGGGTGAGCGCAGCCAGGCAATTTCCAGACCGCGCCCCTCAAGCGCACCACGGTCGATTTCGGCACGGCTGTAATAGGGAACGAACTTGTCGTTCTCCCAGCGTCCTGTCACCCAGTCACCCGCCGTGTCCTTGGTGCGCACGAGGTCGGCAGGCTGCCCGTAAAGCGGTGTCTGGAATTCACCGCCCTTCTGGGCTGAAGCATAAATCTGGGGCTCGTAATAGCCGGTGATCAAACCATCGTTCGCGACCAGATAGGGCGCGAACCACGTCTCGAAATAGCGCCGCGCTTCGCCTGGCTCACTCCCGACCGATTGAAGCGCGGTGCAGGCGCCGCTCCAGTCTCCGGCGAGGCTGCCATTGGGGATCGTGCCCTGCGCACCGCCGAGGTGAGTTTCCGGTGGCAACCTGGTGATGCGCTGGCACTCGGTGCGCAACTCCGGCAGAAGCGACTCAGGTGTTTCCGCTGACCAGCCATCGAGCATGGCATAGGTGACCGGGGTCAGTTCGAGGCGGGTTTCCTCCCGTTCCGGCGTGGCGCAGGAGGCCAGGAGGGCAAGGCTGAGCCCGAATGAGAGGCGGGTAATTGTCTTCATGGCAAACCGATTTCGTTATACGCCCTGCGGGACCCCCAGCCCGATGAGAACATCAACCGGGCGATACGGGTCTGCGGAGTGCACATTCATGGGCCAGCCGGAAGCATGATACGCGTTCCGACAACGGAGAGGCTCAGCAGATATCAGGCTGCGCGCGCGGCCGCCAGATGCCAGGATGCGACTGGCTGGTTTGGGCCTGTTTCACTCTCGAATTCCCACAGATCAGAAAACTCGGTAACAGATTCCGTCCCGATCAGCGGCTGCCCACCAACATCGTTGAGAATACTGATCTGGCGTGAAACGATCTGCACGTCGATACGCGCCTTCTCGCCGCCTTCAAAGCGCGTCAGAACGGCATCGACAATGGCAAGCGAGTTGATCCCGACAATCTCGGTGCGCTGCTGCTGCTGCGCCTCGTCGCGGGCCGTGATGGCTGCATCAAACCCGGCAAAAGCTTCAGGCGTCAGATAAAGACGCAGTTTTTCGCGATCACCCGTTGCGAAGGCTGTCACGACATCGCGGAAAGCTTTCTGTGCATTTTGCAGGAAGATTTCCGGTTTGAACCCGGGCTGTGCTGCCGCAATCTCGGCCAGAACCTGCCCGACCCGCGTGGCGGGCTGGGGAATATCGAACTTTGCGCTGGGTTCTTCCACGGGCGCCGGTGCGGCAGCCGCAGGCTGCGGGCGGGCAGGCACAGGCGCGGTTGTCACGGATGATCCGCCAACATCGACGCGACGACCGAGCACAGCACGCAGCCGCCAGACCAGAAGGGCTGTCAGCACCGCAAAAATGACGATGTCGTAGGGGATATGCGAAAGGACGGACATCAGGACTTCAGCTTCCCGCTATTTTTTTCTCGAAGGGCATGTTGCCTAGGTAAAGCGGGTCGTGCGGTGGCACAACTCCCTGCCAATGCCTCACAACCCGAAATATGGTCACATTTGCGCCGGAACCTTAGGCTGTTGGCGTGAGTCATCGATCATGCTACCGCCTAGAGGTACGCAATGCAGCTCTCATGGGCTGCATGTTCACAACCGCCCATGCGAGCAATGCGAGGCTTTATGTCCGATACCGTCCAGAACCCGGCCAACGACCAGGGCAACCCGCCCGCCCTGCCCCTGTCGGTCAATCTGCAATACACGAAGGACCTTTCCTTCGAGGTCCCGGCCGGTGCAGCGATTTTCGCAACGCTGCGCTCTGCACCCCAGATCTCGGTCAATATCGACGTGCAGGCCAATCGCCTTGAAGAAGCCCAGCCGGTTTTCGAGGTTGCACTCGCCATCCGCGCCGAAGCGACCGAATCGCCGGAAACCGAAGGCGGTGCAGCGGGTCGCACGGTGTTCATCGCCGAGCTGACCTATGCTGCCATCGTCACGCTGACCGACGCCCCCGCCGAGCTGATCGAGCCGATCCTGCTGGTTGAAGTGCCGCGTCTGATTTTCCCCTATGTCCGCAGCATCATCAGCGACGTAACGCGCGATGGCGGCTTCCCGCCGATCGTTCTGCAGCCAATCGATTTCGTGGCACTGTGGCAGGCCAAGCGTGCCCAGCAGTTCCCCGAGACCGCAGGCAACGCCTGATCATGAGCACCGGGAGGGCCCACCCCTCCCGGTACGCACGCGCATCACGCGCCTGCAACGGCTAACGCGCCACAAAGAATAACTGATATCATGGGTATCGCCGCGGGTGCCTGACCCGGTCAGCGTCGAGCCGATCAGCAATTGTCACTTCTGAGTTAGCCGATGACGGGGTAGCCCCTGCAGATGCGCTACGGTGCGCGATGATCTGCTGCGGGACAGAACGGAATCACAACCGGAAATTTTCGGAAAAAATGGCGGAGAGGGTGGGATTCGAACCCACGGTACGCTTACACGCACGGCGGTTTTCAAGACCGCTGCCTTCAACCACTCGGCCACCTCTCCTGCGCTCATCAGGGTTTGACCCCTGCGGCAAGAGCCGCTTCTTTGCCCGGTTTCATAACGGGATGCAAGAGGGGGAATACAACGAAAAAAAGGCCGCCACCCGGCGCGCGCTGTGCAGGCCTCATGCGGGCACCTCTGTTCTTCTCGCAGCTGACTCGAAAGGGGCAATCCGGATCCGCTGGCTCGCTCACACAGAACTCTGCTCGATCCGCACTCGCGCCAACACCTGTGCCGCGAGTATCAAACCAAGCGATGACTCAACCGAGCAGGTGAAACCAGGAAATGATGGCCCAGAGCGCCCCGAGCAGAAAAACCCCCATGGCAATGGTGGGTAATACGATCGACCACAGGAAGCTCCGAACCGTTTGGGCTGGCTCGGCGATACCCGCCTGACGCTCAAGCGCACTCGCCTGTTCATCAATGTTGAACCAGGCATCGTCTTCTTTGCTCATCACATGCACCTTTCCCGCTGTTACTACTATCAGCCAAGCACGGATGGCAGATTCAGGCCAATCAGTTCTTGGTCATCACACGTCGCAGCCTTGGCGTAGTGCCTCAATACTATCGAAGTAGGGCCTATGCCCCGGATTATTTCCCGGCAGGCAGAATATCGCCCAGTGGCCAGCGGGGGCGTGGTGCGGATGTAATGCCGTCCTCGAGCATTGCACCCGCCTGCTCGTAGGCGCGGATTGTCTCGATAGCCGCCCAGCCCACCATGACGGCATTATCCGTGCACAGGCGCAGCGGCGGTGCTACGAACGGAATATGCGCCTCCTGCGCAACCTGCTCCAGAGCGGCTCGGATCGTCGTATTCGCTGCAACGCCGCCGGCCACGACAAGGGACGTGGCCCCTGGCAACGCCTGAAGGGCATGGCGCGCCCTGTCTGCCATCACATCGCAAACGCATTGCTGAAAACTGGCTGCGATATCCGCTGCAACCTGCCGTGGCAGGGCCGCCATGCCATAAGGCTCGATCTGTCGGGCTACCGCTGTCTTCAGTCCTGAGAAGGAGAAATCACAACCCGGCCTGCCCATCAACGGACGCGGCAGACTGATGCTTCTTGCATTGCCCTCAGCCGCAAGCTTTTCGAGGGCCGGACCACCCGGCCAGCCCAGCCCCAGAAGCTTGGCCACCTTGTCAAAGGCTTCGCCCGCTGCGTCGTCGATCGTCCCGCCAAGCTTTTCGTAGTGCCCCACACCGTGCACGGCGACGCATTGGCAGTGCCCGCCCGACACAAGAAGCAAAAGATACGGAAATTTAATATCGGTCGCGACCAGCCTCGGCAGTCGCGCTGTCAGGGCATGTGCCTCGATATGGTTCACCGCGATGAAAGGCCGGTCCATCGCCAGTGCCAGCCCTTTCGCATAGTTGCTGCCCACAATCAGCCCACCGATCAGACCCGGACCGGTGCAGGCCGCAAAAGCCCCCATCTCGTGCAATGCAAGGCCCGAATTCTCAAGTGTTTGCCGGACGATATCAGGCAACAGGGAAAGGTGCGCGCGTGCAGCAATTTCTGGCACGACCCCACCCAGCGCCGCATGGCCCGCCTGCGTATACACGGTTTCGGCCAGCACCCACCCTTCGGGGGAGAGAATTGCGCAGGCTGTCTCGTCACAGCTTGATTCGATGGCCAGAACCGGGGCCTTGAGTGAAAAACATGCCATACCCCCTGATAACGCGATGGAACGCCATAAGCGAGCCGTCTCTTTTCATGGATCACGCGGTGGAGTAGCAAGATCAGCCATGAAACAGATGACGATGCCCGAAGCGCTCATGACCCAGAGCCTGCAATTGCAGCAGGTTGCTGCCGAAGCCATGCGCCGACAGGCCTCGCCTCATCCGCCGACCTCAAGGCACTCCCTGCCGCTCCGCGTGGGCACGCGTGGCTCACCGCTCGCGCTTGTGCAGACGAGGGCTTTCCTGACACGGCTGACCCGTTTCTGCCCGCTGCTGCGCGACATGGGCGCGTTTCAGGAACATCCGATCAACACGACAGGCGATCAGGTCCAGTCCCGCCTTCTGTCGGAAATCGGTGGCAAAGGGCTGTTTGCGAAGGAAATCCACGAATCCCTGCTGGCACGGCAGATCGATTTCGCCGTTCACAGCCTAAAGGATCTCGAAACGGTTCTGCCTGCCGGGCTGACACTGGCCTGCACGCTCAAGCGTGAGGATGCACGCGATGTGCTGATCCTGAGCCCGGCGCTGCGCGACAAGGCAAAGGCGCTGGTCGCAGCCGGTCACTCCCCGCTCGATGCCCTGCCTTTTGGCGCCAGGATCGGCTGCGCCTCTGTGCGTCGTCAGGCCCAGCTGCTGCATCGGCGTCCGGATCTGCGGTTCGGGCTGATACGCGGCAATGTCCAGACACGCCTCGACAAGCTTGCAGGCGGCGCTTGCGACGCGACACTTCTTGCTCTGGCCGGGCTACGCCGTCTGGGCATGGAAGACCGGGCCGATATCGTGCTCGACACCGATTTCATGATTCCGGCGGCCGGTCAGGGGATCGTTGGCGTGACAGTCCGTGCGGAAGACCGTGAACTGCTCGACCTGCTGGCGGCCATAGAAGACCCCGAAGCACGCGCTGTTGCGACGGCAGAGCGCGCGCTTCTGGATGTGCTCGATGGCTCGTGCCGCACGCCGATAGGTGGCTATGCCAGGCTGCGCCCCAAGGCCCAGCCGGGCGGCCGCGGTCATTTCGGAGATCGCGAGCTTGTCCTGACAGGTCTGGTGGCCCGCGAGGATGGCTCCTTCTTCCTGCAACGCGAGATCTGCGGCGAGCCGACCGAGGCCCTGCGTCTGGGGCGCGAACTCGGCCTGTCGCTCCGTGCCGATTCCCCTGCCGATATCTTTGAGGATCATGGCTGAGACGCCGCGCCGGACGGTCCTTGTCACACGCCCGGAACCGGGACTGAGCGATACGCGCCGTGCATTGGAGGCGCTGGGCTGGGAGCCTCATCTGGCCCCCATGCTGCGCATCATGCCTGTGCCGTTGCGTCCCCTATCCCCTGTCGGCCGTGTCGTCGTTACCAGCGGGCAAAGCCTCGACTCCCTGCGTGATGTGCTTCCACTGCAAACGCCGCTGACGGCCGTCGGCGCACGCACGGCCGAGCGCGCACGTGCCTGCGGCTTCAGTCATGTCGATCATGCCGATGGCGATGCCCGCTCGCTGTTGCAGCATCTCGGCCGCCCCCAGTCAGACCCCTCTCTTCTTCTCGCGACCGGACGCGGGCTTGGGGGTATGCTGGCGCGCGACCTGCGTAGCCAGGGCTGGCGCGTCACGAGACGGGTAGTCTACCATACCGCTCCCACCGGCACGCTGGATGACGCCACCCGGACGTTGCTCACCCAGCAGCGTATCGCCGCTGTCCTCTTTTACTCAGCTGCAACGGCCCGTGCCTTTCTCTCGGCGCTGGGGCCAGACAGCGCGCTGCTCTCAACGGTGCGGGCGCTTGCCCTGTCGGACCAGATTGGCGACGCGCTGAGGCCGTCGTCATTCGCCGATATCGCCATCGCCGCACGACCGGAGCAGGAGGCGCTGCTCGATCTGCTCGGCCCATCAAGCGCTCCAGCACACGACACGCAATTCAGGAAAGACGCCCGTTGAACTACCGTCACGCCTATCACGCAGGCAACTTCGCTGACATGATGAAACACGGGCTCCTGCTCGTTATTCTTCGCCATCTGCTGCGCAAGCCAGCCGGATTTTGCGTGCTCGACACCCATTCAGGCTGCGGGGTCTATGATCTTGACGCGACCGAAGCGCAGAAGACCGGAGAATGGCGCGAGGGCATCGGCGCTTTCCATGACACCCCGGCCCTGCCGGAAACCGTACCAGAGGAACTGACTGATTACCTCTCGATCGTGCGCAGCTTCAATGCGCCCGATGGTCCGGCAAACCGCTATCCCGGCTCACCCGCGTTGATCGCCTCGGTGCTGCGCCCTCAGGACCGGCTCATCTGTTGCGAACTCCACCCTGACGACGCCCGCATACTTAGGCGCAACTTCCGCGATCAACCGCAGGTCGCGGTGCATGAGCGCGATGGTTATGGCGCGCTCAAGGCCTTTCTGCCGCCGCGTGACCTCAAGCGCGGCCTCGTCCTGATGGACCCGCCTTTCGAAAAAACGGACGAGTTCGATACTCTTGCTACCGCCATGCGCAATGCAAGGCGTGCTTTCCCTATGGGCATTGTCGCCGCCTGGTATCCCATCAAGCATCGCGCCCCGGTGCGCCGTTTTCATGATACGCTGCGCGATATGGGTTTGCGTGATATCGTCGATTGCAGCCTCTATCTGCGACAGCCCACCGATCCTGCCCGGCTCAATGGCTGCGGCCTGACCGTCATCGCCCCACCCTATCGTTTCGAGGATCAGGCCAGAGTGTTTCTCAACTCCATCGCGCCCATCCTTTCACCGGACGGTGAAGGCTACGCGGAAGTGACCCGGATCGTGGAAGAATGACAGCCACCTCCCCTCATATCGCCGTTATCGGTGCCGGTGCCTGGGGTATCGCCCTGGCTTGCGCCAGCGCCCGTGCCGGCGCGCGCGTAACGCTCTGGTCGCGCTCCCCGGTGGCACCCGGCACGCGAACATTGCCCCGCCTGCCTGCTGCCGTCCTGCCCGATGCGGTTGGCGTGACATCCGACCTACCCGAGCACGCCGATCTGACATTGCTGGTGGTGCCCATGCAGACGCTCAGGTCAATCGCGCCGCGCCTCAAGGGTACCTCACCGCTCATTGCCTGCTGCAAGGGGCTCGAACTGGGCACGGGAGATCTCCCGCTCGACATTCTGCGCGAAACCCAGCCCGATCGGCCTCACGCCGTTCTGTCAGGCCCGAATTTTGCGATCGAGGTTGCAATGGGCGCACCGGCAGCAGCCACCATCGCCGCGGCGTCGCTTGATGAAGCCCATCACTATGTCGGCCTGCTCTCCTCACCGCATTTCCGTCTCTATGCCAGCGATGATCCGATTGGGGTGCAGATTGCTGGCGCTGCAAAGAACGTGGTCGCCATCGGCGCCGGGATCGCCATCGGCGCAGGGCTTGGTGAGAATGCACGTGCAGCGCTGATCACGCGCGCCATTGTCGAAATCGGTCGCCTCGCCGCAGCGATGGGAGGGCGTCCTGCGACGATAGCGGGCCTCAGCGGTCTGGGTGACCTGATTTTGACCTGTACGGGGGCAGGTTCACGCAATTACAGCCTTGGTCTTGAGCTGGGGCGTGGCACAAGCCTTGCCGAAATCCTCGGCACACGCAGCACGGTTGCTGAAGGCGTCGCCACAGCGCCCGCCCTGGCTGCAAGGGCAAAGGCGCTCGGCATTGCCATGCCCATTACCGAAACCGTCTCGGCCTTTCTGGCAGGGGAAATCGACCTCGCCCAAGCGCGTCGCCACCTTCTCGAGCGGCCGATCACCGTCGAATAGAACCAACAATAAGGGACAGCATCATGTGGATGCGCAATGAAGCCATGCGTCGCCTCGTCAGCCGGAACCGGGTCGTCCGGTTTCTGACATTCGGTGTGCACAGCATGATGCAGATGAAGCTGCTCGGCGGGCACAAGCATCCGGTGACACTGGGTCGTCTCGACAAGGCGCGAGCAGGCACGGACTCACTTCTCAGCAGTGACGAGGCCTTCGTCCTGCATGAGCTAGCTCAGGCGCAGGCCGTCTATGAGGGCGATATGGCCGAGTTCGGTGTCTATCGCGGTGCCTCGGCCGAGTTGCTCTGCATGGTGAAGAATCACCGCAGGCTTCACCTGTTCGACACGTTCGAGGGTCTGCCTGCACCCTGCGCGAAAGAAGGAAAGGTCTTTGCCAAGGGTGAGTTCTGCGGCACGCTCGATTCAGTCAAACGCAAGCTTGCAGGGTATGAGAATGTTGCCTTTCACCCCGGCTTCTTTCCGGAATCCGCTGCCTCGCTTAGCGATGAACGCTACAGCTTTGTCCATCTCGATGTTGATCTGTACGAAGCGACATTGGCCGGGCTGACCTATTTCTACCCGCGCATGATCCCCGGCGGCATTATTCTCACGCACGACTATTCCATCATTGACGGCGTGGCGCAGGCTTTTGCCGAATTTCTGGCAGACAAGCCAGAGCATGTCATTGAACTGCCCACCACGCAGGCCATGATCATTTGTCACCCCCGTCAGGACTGATCCGCCGGTATTACAGCAGGGGTGGCGCGCCGTGCTGCATGAACGCTTGCGTTCATGCACCGGGCCCCATCTCACGGCCCGTATGGGTCGATGGCTATCTGCCTCGTCCGGGCAGAATATTCTTTAACGTACCGCGCAGGCGCTCGAAACGGGCCACCATTGCATCGCCCGGCCGATCCATGAAGGCCCATGCCATGAGCGGCATCCAGATCCAGAACTCCCAGAAAAACACCAGATTGATCAGCGCGATCATCCGGAAGGACGGATGACGGCGCAGCCCTGCAACGAGCGTCGGCAGAAACACCCAGACGAAACAGACAAGCCCAACAAGAACTAGAGTGAGTGGATCATGATCATGCAGGCGGTGCAGCAGTTCACTCTTATCCAACAAAATAACGCCTCCATCCGTTTCGATAAAACAACGTTAAGAGGCATGGATAGGTGACGCAATGCACCCATTCATTGCTTTGAAGTAACTATCTCGCCTCGCCGGAAGCGCGGCCCTTATGCCTGAACCATCTCGACAGAAAAAACGGCGCGCGCCCTCCATGACCGAAATAGGCCAGACGCGCTTCGTGCAGATGAACCCTGCCAAACGCTTCAGCCCGTATCAGGACGATCATGATACTGGCCCCAGCGAAGGGACCGAGCAGATAAACCCAGAAGTGCCCCCATGATCCCGATATCAGCGCCGGTCCGACGCTCCGGGCGAGATTCGTGCTATCGCCCGAAAGCCAGGCCTCGAAGGGATTAAGCACGAAAAACACCGGACCTGCCGCCCAGGCAGCAAAGCGCCTCAAAGCGGGCCGCGCGCCGCAGAGCAGGACAACAGCAACAAGTATCGCCGTTGTATTGATTTCGCCCACAAAGGCCCACCATGGCGGCACAAAGGGAGACGGAACGGTCGCGGCAAAGCGTGATGACTGGCACCAGAGCCCCCAGACTGGCCAGATCAGGCCACTCGCCGCAACCAGCCCTGTTCCCATGACCGCACCCGAAATCTGGGCGAGCATGTAAAACACCATATCGGTCAGGGCCAGACGCTGCCCCAGATAGAATGCCAGGCTGATGGACGGGCTCAGATGAGCACCGCTGACACGTCCAAAAGGCGAAAGCGCCGCCAGCGTGGAACTCAGACCAAAAACGAGCCCTTCAAGGGCACTGAGCAGATTGGGCCAGTCAGCCAGCGACCTGGCGACCGGGCTATGCGGTGAGCCTATGGCAACGTTGGAGCAGACACCACCAATCATCAGCAGGCAGGTGGCCCAGAACTCGCAGATATAAAGCCTCGTATGAAGGTTCTTGCCCGGCTCGGGCTTCCCCATAAGAGGGCGGTCATGGGGATCGGGATAAAGGGAGTGAAGGTCCTGCTTGCCGGGTGTGTCATCCACCATGCCTGAGCTGTCCCCCTTCCTCTGCCTTCCTGCGCCCTGCCATCCGAGGCGTGTCAGATTTGCGGGATCGGAAAATCCCGCTGCTGACAGGCAAGATCCCCATGACGCCCCTGCGATAGCCGGGTCTATGCGAGGCTTTTGGGGGACACTGGCTCAGGCGGCAATAAAAAGCCCCGTGATCGTGGCACTCATGAGATTGGAGAGCGTCCCGGCAATCACACAACGTGAAGCGATCGTCGCGATTTCAGCGCGTCGTTCGGAAGCCACGCTGCCAAAGCCACCGATAAGGATCCCTACGCTCGAGAAATTGGAAAAGCCGCACAGCGCGACCGAGACGATCGCGAGGCTATGAGCAGAGAGTGCATGCGCATGGATAAGCGGCGATAGACCGACATAGGCGACGAACTCGTTGAAGGCGATTTTCTGCCCAAGGAGCCCGCCAACGGTCAGGGAGTCAGCCCAGGGGATACCGATCAGCCAGGCGAGCGGCGCCATCAGCCCGCCCAGAAGCGTGGAGAGGCTCATCCCGGGCAAATGGAACCACCCGCCCAATCCGTGAAGAACGCCATCGACCAGTGCGGTGATGCCGACAAACGCAACAAGAACGGCACCCACGGCAAAGGCCACGCGGGCACCGCTCATCGCGCCCTCGGCCAGCGCATCGAAAACACCGGATGTCTCGAGCACGGCGCGCGGCATGGGTTCCTTTGCCAGCGCGGCATCCTCCGGGGTGGGCCATAGAATCTTGGCAAAAAGCAGTCCGCCCGGTATTGCCATGAAAGACGCCGCCAGCAGGTAATGCATGGGCACACCAAGCCCCGCATAACCTGCCAGAACGGAACCGGAAACCGAGGCTGTGCCAGAACTCATGATCGTGAACAGTTCGGCGCGACGAAGCTTGTTCACATAGGGCCGAAGCACCACCGGCATTTCGCTCTGCCCCAGAAACACGGTCATGACGGCAGAAAAGGATTCGATGGCCGTTGTGCCGAGCACATGGCAAAGACCTTGCCCGATGATACGGGCCAGCGCCTGCATGACGCCCCAATGATAGAAAAGGGCAATCAGCGCCGAGACATAGACAATGGCCGGCAGCACCTGAAAGGCGAACACGAAGCTGTCCTGCCCGAACAGAGCATCCATCTTGGGCCCAGCAAGACCGCCGAACAGAAAATGCGTGCCAACCTGCCCATAGGCCAGCACTGCCCCGACGCCATCGGCCAGCGCCCCGAAAAGCCTGCGCCCCCACGGCACGAAAAGCGCCAGGGCGCCGATGCCGCATTGCAGCGCCAGAGCAATACCCACCTGACGGAAATTTATGGCTCTCCGGTTACTCGAAAGCAGCACACCCAGCGCGATGAGCACTGCCATACCAACCAAACCGCGCAGGAACATCAACGGCCCTTCAGATCATTCATTCCCTGCCCCCTCAGGGCATGAAACTGCGCCCAAGCGGGGGAGAGATGCGAGGTGTTACAACACGATAGAGGGCCAGCGTCGAGACAAGACCTGCGGGAACCGTTCTACTCGCGAAAGGTTTTACTGTGTCGGGATGCTTGCACGCTGTCCAGCGGAAAGCCACAGTGGCGATCAGGCTCACAACGAGGCATGACGGACTGACATGACGACCAGTTTTTATGATTTGCAGATACCCGCCCTGTGCGGAGAGCCGATCTCGATGGCCGATTTCAAAGGCAAGGCGGTCGTGATTGCCAATACGGCCTCGAAATGTGGCTTCACCCCGCAATATGAAGGGCTGCAATATCTCTGGAGCCATTACGGCAAATCCGGCCTTGTGGTGCTGGGCGTGCCAAGCAACGATTTTGGCCAGCAGGAGCCGGGAACAGCTTCCGAAATCCAGACCACCTGCTCGCGCAATTATGGCGTCAGCTTTCCCATGGCGACCAAATCGACTGTCAAGGGCAAGGAAGCCACGCCGCTTTTTCGTTGGCTGGCGAGTCAGGGCGGGATCCTGTCGCGCCCGCGCTGGAATTTCTACAAATACATCGTCTCGCGTGAGGGTGAGCTGCTCACCTGGTACACGCCGCTCACCGCCCCCGACTCAGATCGCTTCAAGGCCAGCGTCATGCGTGCTGTGATGGATCGGTAATAATCCTGCCTGACCCTGTGGCGTGTCGGACTCTCTCATGCAACTGCGCCAGAGGCTTTCCCCCAAGCGCATTGGGAAAATGGCTCAGCCCTGGCGC